>JAQICG010000271.1 GCA_027858635.1 Gammaproteobacteria bacterium
TGGAAGAGCTGTTTCATGCGCTTAAAAAGCGGGACTAGGTGAAATACTTTTTCATAACTACCTCGTATAAAAAATGGCTATTGAGTTTTAATTTGATGTTAATGGTAGCAATAACAATGAGTTGAGCGCATTAAGGAAGATGTTGTGCAGACTTGATGAATCATCAGTAAAAAATATTTATGGTTTTTTATAGAAAAATAAGGTGATTTATCTGGACAATGATGGCTTGTTTTTATTGTGGTCATAAGTATAAAAAGTTACGCTACTAGCCATTAGCTTAGAATGACTTCAAGGAATCTCCACTTTTTAGATTTGTTGATTAAAAAAGAAAAGGGGTATATGTTATTCGAGAAATTTTTAACAATGACGGGTTATTGCTGTCTTTGTTTTTTCGGTGTTAAAACTGTGGTCGTTTATGTCGTTTCTTATGTAGTTGTACTTCTCGGTACGCAATAATTATTCTTCAGGAGATTGATATGGCAAATGGTTCAAATGTTACATTAAGGGTTGTTGGTCTAGCTCTGCTGGTTGTTGGTATTGGTCTGGCATTATGGGGTTATCAATTATCGGAGTCTGTAGGTTCGCAGGTAACTGAAGCGCTGACAGGTGCAGAGTCAGATAAAATAATGGCGCTCTATATTAGTGGCGCGGTCAGCTTTGTTGTTGGTCTCTTCCTTATTAAATAGAAAATTGGAGGCATCATGGATATAGAAAGATTGATTATAATTTTAGCTATTGGTGCATTAGCGGGATGGCTGGCGGGCAACATAATGAAAGGCCGCGGATTCGGCGTTGTCGGCAATATTATTGTAGGAATTGTGGGGGCCGTACTGGGCGGTTTTCTCTTCAGCCTGCTCGGGATATCAGCGGGCGGTCTAATCGGTTCGTTAATCACCGCCACGGTGGGCGCTGTAGTTCTGTTGTATCTCGTTAGCCTGGTGAAGAGAATTTAGCCTTATGGCTTCATATATTTTCCCGATGGTGCAATCGCGGTTCATGCTACTATAAAAAAAGAGGTATGCATCTGTATGCCTCAATTACGGAAGGTTATTTCATAATGATTTTATTTAAACGTACACTAACCCTGTTTTTATCTCTTGCGCTTATCAGCGTATCTCTGGGCAATGTCCAGGCGGCCGTTGTTTCCAATGATCAGGTTATTCTTAAAACCCAGCAGGTAGAAGATAAGGCTACTCTGCTGCAAGCTGTTCAGCGTGAAGACGTGCAGCAGCAACTTTCCAGCATGGGTGTCAGCACTGCCGATGTAGAAAGTCGCATCAATCAAATGACGCATGAAGAAATCGCCCAGCTCAATCTGCACATGGCGGAATTACCTGCCGGTGAAGGTGTGCTCGGTACTATTGTTCTCATTTTTATTGTCCTTGTGATTACTGACGTGATCGGCGCAACTGACATCTTCCCATTCGTTCATCCTGTTAACTAATTAGAGGGCCCTACAGTGAATGAGAGCATTAATCCTGCTCATCTCTCTGCTGGCTCTCAGCAGTTGTGCATCAACACCGCAAAGCAGACTGATTCGGACTAGCCCTCCGGATTTTCTGCCGATGGCGGTTGAGCTGGTCAATACGCCGTTTTATCCTCAGACAGCGTATCAGTGCGGTCCTGCCGCACTGGCTACCCTGCTTGAGTTTCATGGCGTCGAAACATCGCCCGATGAATTGTCCCGTCAAATTTATATCCCCGGTCGCAAAGGCAGCCTGCAAATTGAGATGACCGCAGCCGCTCGACGCCATGAAATGCTGCCCTATGCATTAGAGCCGAAAATACTCGATATTTTTACGGAAGTCGCGGCAGGCAACCCGGTGCTGGTCTTGCAGAATCTCAGTTTTGAATGGTATCCGCAGTGGCATTATGCCGTGGTGGTTGGCTATGATATCGACCGCCAGGAAATCACGCTTCGTTCCGGCACCACCCGGCGCTGGACGACGCCGTTTAAGGTTTTTGAACGCACCTGGCAACGCGCGCAATTCTGGGCGCTGGCCATGGTGCCGGTGGGTGAAATACCCAAAACCGCAAAGCCACTGCCTTACCTGAAAACCGCGTACGCTTTCGAGGAAACAGGGCATCCGGAACTCGCCCTCAAAGCCTACCGTTCAGCGAGCCGACAATGGCCGGATGTTGCCGATACATGGTTGACGCTGGGGAATATGCTTTTGCATAGGCAAAACTGGTCTGAAGCTGTTCAGGCATTCCGCACAGCAACCCGTCTTGATGCCGGGTCATCGATCGGCTGGAATAATCTGGCGTATGCGCTGCACGGTTATGGTTGCGCTGCTCAGGCAAAGCGAGCGTTGCAATGCGGGTTGAAAACAGCGCCGGATGATGAAAACCTGCTGGATTCCTGGCGGGAGCTATCGGTGCCTTCGGTTAATAGCGATCATACCGGATGTCCGCTGGTACAGTGTTGAAAAGATAGTTGACAGTTAAAAGCTTCAGTCCGCGAAGAACGCCAAAAACGCGACTAAAATGCCGGGAGCATTTTGAACGCACACAGTGCGGCCCGTAGGGTGCAGCGCAGGATTGCGCGTAGTAAAAGGACTAAAACAAATAATGTAAATGATTTTTTCGCGTCCTTGGCGTTCTTCGCGGACTAAGCATTTGTTTTTATCTGCGTCCTTCGCGGACGAGTGTTGTTATCCGTTCTTCTGTATAACTTGCCAGTTCCACGGGGCTCATGTTTTGGGGGTCGATGGGTTCGAGAAAGTGCAGTTCAGCGGTGAGGTTTTTCGCGGCCATGACATTTTTGACAGATTCCATAAAGCGGGTGTTGCCAGTGTATAGCACCGCTGCATCTACCGGGTTGCCCTTGTTGTCGGGATACCGAATTGCCACGGGCTGGATCAGGCATTGTGCATCTATGGCACTTTGCATCAGGCGACCGTGAAAGCGTTTGATGTTGCCGTCCGAAGTGGTGCCTTCCGGGAACAGCACCACGTGCTGATCATCGCGCAGAGTCTGCTGCATTATCCTGTTGGCGTTGGCCGAAGCGGATTTTGTGCCACGCGGTATATAGAGCGTGCCGGCTCTGTTCGCCAGCCAGCCGAAGACCGGCCAGTCTTTGACTTCGGCCTTGGATAAAAATCGCACCGGTAAGCGGCTGCCGATGAGGTGGATGTCGAGCCAGGAAAGATGGTTGGCAATAATCAGCGTAGCGCTGTCGGCGGCGGTGCCGTAAATATGGACCTTTATACCCAGAGCCTGAAGTAGCCGCTGATGCCACCAACAGGTCAGGCGGCTGGCCAGTCCCCGGCGCGGCATGGTTCCGCGTTGCACGATAAGTGTCAGGAGCGAACCTAAAATAATCAACAATATTAGTAATGCAGAGCGGTAGCTGATGCGGATCATCGTCATTATTTTTGTGGGTTCGGGTTTATGCACGCAGCTTTAATTATTGGTTATATTTAAAATATAGTTGGCAGTTGGCAGTTAAAAATTGTTAACTCATGACTATTGTGACTGTCACGCAAGACACAGTGATAAATCGACAGCCTTAATATCTTTGGTAAGCGCGCCGGTGGAGATAAAATTGACGCCGGTTTCGGCGATGTCACGAATGGTTGCCAGGGTTACATTGCCGGAGGCTTCGAGTTGGAGCTGACCGTTATTGAGTTTTACGGCGGCGCGTAATTCATCGAGGTTGAAGTTGTCCAGCAGTACGCGCGTGACCGGCGTGCCTATGGCCTGTTGCAGCTGTTCGAGATTCTCCACTTCGATTTCAATCAGGGTATCGGGATAGAGAAAGAAGGCCTCTTCGATGACGCCGGCGATAGAGCCGTGAGCGGCGATATGATTTTCCTTGATGAGAACGGCGTCGTACAGACCGATGCGGTGGTTCTGGCAGCCGCCGCAGGTGACTGCGTATTTTTGTGCCAGACGTAAGCCCGGACTAGTTTTGCGGGTGTCGAGTACGGTGGCGTCGGTGCCTGCTACCGCTTTTGCGTATTCAGCTGCGCGCGAGGCGGTGGCGGAGAGTGTTTGTAAAAAGTTGAGCGCGGCTCTCTCGCCGGTGAGGATGGAGCGGGTCGGGCCGCTCAGGCTGATGATGGTTTGCCCGGCTTCGACGCTGTCGCCGTCCTCCACCTGCCATTCGGTCAAAACTTCGCTGTCGATCTGCCGGAACACTTCATCGAACCAGTCCATACCGCAAAGGGTGCAGGCTTCGCGACTGATGACGGTGGCAATGGCAATGTCATCGGCTGGAATCAGTTGGGCGGTGATGTCGCCGTCGCCAATATCTTCTTGCAGCGCAATTCTGACGTTATCTTCAATACTGCTTTGCGGTACGCTGAATAATAAGGGGGTCATCATTTAGTCCAGGCTTAAACACAGCGCTTTTGATTTGCGCTGATAATTGTAAAGGGCCTTTTTTTCAACCGGCAGGTCGTCAGGTGAGATTTCCCTGAAACCTCTTTCCAGAAACCAGTGCGTGGTTTGTGTGGTGAGGGTGAACAGTTTCTCGATGTGCTGTTTGCGCGCCTGCCATTCGATGTGTTCCATCAGGTCGTTGCCCCGGCCAGGGCGCTGGTAGTCAGCGTGTACCGCCAGGCAGGCGAGTTCGGCAGCCTTTTCTTCGGGGAATAAAAACAGCGCGGCGCAGGCGATAACCATGCTGTCGCGTTCGATGACGGTGAAGTCCTTGATGTCCAGTTCAAGCTGCTCGCGCGAACGCCGCACCAATACGCCCTGTTCTTCCAGTGGTGTGATGAGCTCCATGATGCCGCCGATGTCATCGATGGTGGCGGTGCGCAGCCCTTCGTAGTTGCCGGCTGTGACCAGCGTGCCCACGCCATCGCGGCTGTAGAGCTCGAGCAGCAGCGCGCCATCGATGTCCCGGCTGACCATGTGCGCGCGTTTCACGCCCTTGCGGCAGGCGCGGGCGGCACTGTTGAGATGGCTTTGGGACAGGCTGTCATTGTGGTTATCCCCGCCGTGTTTCTGCTGCCATTGCTCGGCCTGCGTTGGGTTAAGCTGCGCCAGCAGATGACCGTTTTCATCGGTGACGCGGTTGTTCTCCATAATAAAAATCAGCTTGTCGGCGTGCAGGGCGATGGCGGTTTGAGTGGCGACATCTTCGGCGCGCAGGTTGAAGGTCTCGCCGGTGGGTGAATAGCCGATGGGTGAAATCAGCACCACATTTTTCTGTTCGAGCTGGTTGCTGATGGCTTTGGCATCGACATTTCTGACATTGCCGGTCTGGCCGAAATCGACGCCGTTATGAATGCCGTAAGGTTGGGCGGTAATAAAATTACCCGAAACCACGCGCACCGCCGCGCCCGCCATCGGGGTATTGGGCAGCCCCATGGAAAGCTGGGCTTCAATGGCCATGCGTACCTGTCCCACGGCCTGTTCGAC
This sequence comes from Gammaproteobacteria bacterium, assembly GCA_027858635.1. GTDB lineage: Bacteria > Pseudomonadota > Gammaproteobacteria > SZUA-229 > SZUA-229 > LH-M37. The sequence continues at coordinate 5,374 of JAQICG010000271.1, forward strand.
GCTGGGCATGTTTTCTGCGGGAGTGACGCGCAGCTCATCGGAAAAGTCTGAATCCAGCCCCAGGGTTTTCAGCTGATTTTCGATTTGCGGGCGCGCGCCGTGCACCAGCACCAGACGCACGCCCAGACTGCCGAGCAGGGCGATGTCGTGAATCAGGTGGGCAAAACTGGGGTGATCGACCGCCTCGCCGCCGAACAGGATGACAAAAGTACGGCCGCGATGGGTATGGATGTAGGGTGCGGAGGCTCTGAACCAGTTGACGTGATCGGTGTTTATTTGATGATCGGGCATTTTTTTCAAGTTGTTATGTCCTCAAAACACTCATTAAATTGTAATATACGTGTTTTCGCGTGGTGATACACAAAAAACCGATATTACTTGAATCCACTTCCTGAATATATAACAAGAGATTATTCCGATGGCCAATGACAACAAACGCAAATTTTCCTCCATTATTGTCGACGGGGTTGCGCAGGCACCCAGTCGCGCGATGCTGCATGCTGTCGGCTTCAGTGATGACGATTTCAGGAAGCCGCAGGTGGGCATTGCCTCGACCTGGAGCATGGTCACGCCCTGCAACATGCACATCAACAAGCTGGCCGACGATGCCGCTCAGGGTGTGAATGGCAGCGGCGGCAAGAGCGTAATTTTTAACACCATCACCGTCTCCGACGGTATTTCCATGGGCACGCCGGGCATGCGTTATTCGCTGGTCTCGCGTGAGGTGATCGCCGATTCGATCGAAACCGTGGTCGGTGCGCAGGGCTTTGACGGCGTAGTGGCGATTGGCGGCTGCGATAAGAATATGCCGGGCTGCATGATCGGCCTGTCACGTCTGGATCGCCCCTCCATATTTGTCTACGGCGGCACCATTAAGCCGGGCGCACACCGTCGCGATATCGTCTCGGTGTTTGAAGCGGTGGGCGCGCGTTCGGCGAACAAGATCACCGATGCGGAATTAAAAGAGGTGGAAGACACCGCGATTCCGGGACCCGGTTCGTGCGGCGGCATGTACACCGCCAACACCATGGCGTCGGCGATCGAAGCGCTGGGCATGAGCCTGCCCAACAGCTCGGCGCAGGAAGCGGTCTCCTACGACAAGGAAGCGGATTGCCGCCGCGCCGGTGAAGCGGTGATGAATCTGATCGACAAAGACCTCAAGCCCAGCGACATCATGACGCGCAACTCTTTCGAAAACGCCATCACCGTGGTCATCGCCATTGGCGGTTCGACCAATGCGGTGCTGCATTTGCTGGCCATGGCGCATTCAGCCAACGTCAAGCTGGAGCTGGATGATTTCACCCGCATCGGTGCTAAAGTGCCGGTGCTGGCGGATGTCAAACCCAGCGGCAAATATCTGATGTCCGAACTGATCGAAATCGGCGGCATTCAGCCGCTGATGAAAGTGCTGCTGGATGTCGGCCTGCTGCACGGTGACTGCATGACGGTCACCGGCAAAACCATGGCGGAGAATCTGGCCGAGGTGAACCCCTATCCCGAAGGCCAGGACATCATTCACAAGCTGGAAAATCCGATCAAGAAAGACAGCCATCTGGTGGTGCTCTACGGCAATCTGGCGCCGACCGGCGCGGTGGCGAAAATCTCCGGCAAGGAAGGCCTGCTGTTCAGCGGCAATGCCCGCGTGTTTGAATCGGAAGAGGCGGCGCTGGCGGCGATTCTCGATGGCACCGTGGTTAAAAAGGATGTCATCGTCATTCGCCACGAAGGTCCGGTTGGCGGCCCCGGCATGCGCGAAATGCTGAGCCCGACCGGCGCGATTATGGGTAAAGGCATGGGCAAGGATGTGGCGCTGATTACCGATGGCCGTTTCTCCGGCGGCAGTCACGGCTTTGTGGTGGGTCACGTCACCCCGGAAGCGGCGGTGGGTGGCCCCATCGCCATCGTCAAAGATGGCGATCCGATTACGATCGATGCGGAAAACAGAGCGATCACACTGGGCATTCCCGAGCAGGAAATCGAAACACGTCTTGCCGCATGGGTGGCACCGCCAATTAAGGAAAATCGTGGCATTCTGGCCAAATACGCCAGACTGGTAGGTTCCGCCTCAGAAGGTGCCGTGACTGACAAGTTCTAGCTTCGCGGATGTTGTTTTCAGGTGTGTTTAAGAGTGTCGCCCTTGCGCCAAAAAACGGTGCGGGGTATTTGCCGGCAGCCTCCTGGTGTGGGTCAGCTGGATAGTTTTAAATGTTATTGATTGAAAAATAAAAAAGGCGACTTCTGTAAAGAAAGTCGCCTTATAATTTAACACTGGCCTCCATGGCTTTTTATTTTTTGTTTCCGTAACTGCGGAATAATATATTTCCTACTATTCCCAAATCGATTCTGTGTTAACGCTGAGCTTGCCTAACTGATTACGGTTCCATTTACCAGTTTTATATAAAGGTATCTTACTTGCATAATACGCATTTAATTTTAACGTTTTATTTATAAATGCGCATTTGAATTATGCTCGTTACTATAAGATGTGTATTGGTGCTGAGTCAAGTACTGTATATTGTATATTATAACAAAATTTTTTTTCAAAAAACCTGTGGATAAAAGTGAAAAAGAACGGCTATAACAAGTGCTTATGACTTACAAGGATAGCTAATTTAGAACATTAGGATTTAATGATGTATGAATTTTTTATGAATTTGTTCCCGTGTTTCAGAAATAAATGTCAATTTTTATCAGGGCATGATTTTTCAGTGTGCGCTTCATCGAAGAGTAAAAAACATAGTTGGCAGTTGGCAGTTAAAAGCTTTTAACTACTACTGCCAACTGCCAACTGCCTACTGCCAACTATGTTTTACTTTTCCCGTGCGATTGCGCGATGGCCGATGTCGGTTCTGTAGTACACGTCCTGCCATGAAATCTTGTTGACCACTTCGTAGGCTCTGGCCTGGGCATCGGTGACTGAATCGCCGAGCGCGCAGACGCACAGCACGCGACCGCCGCTGGTAACGACCTGGCCGTCTTTTTCGGCGGTGCCGGCGTGGAAGATTTTGCTGGTGACATTGTCGGCGCTGTCCAGTCCGCTGATGAGATCGCCCATGCGGTAGTCATCGGGATAACCGCCTGCGGCCAGCACCACGCTGATGGCGGTGCGTTCATCCCAGTCGATGCTGGCGCTGTCGAGCTTGCCGTTCAGCGCCTGCAGGCAATGTTCCACCAGGTCGGATTTCAGGCGCATCATGATCGGCTGGGTTTCGGGGTCGCCGAAGCGCACGTTGTATTCCAGCACCTTGGGTGTGCCATCCTTGTCGATCATCACCCCGGCATAGAGAAAGCCGGTGTAGTCATTGCCTTCGGCGGCCATGCCGTCAACGGTGGGACGAATCACTTCCTTCATGATGCGGTCGTGGATTTCCGGGGTGACCACCGGTGCCGGTGAATACGCGCCCATGCCGCCGGTGTTGGGGCCGAGATCGCCGTTGTCGCGGGCCTTGTGATCCTGCGAGGTCGCCATCGGCAAAATGTTTTTGCCATCGACCATGCAGATGAAGCTGGCTTCTTCGCCGAACAGGAATTCTTCGATCACCACCCGCGCGCCGGCATCACCGAAGCGGTTGCCGGAGAGCATGTCCCTGACCGCGCTGATGGCTTCGCCTTCGGAATGGGCCAGAATCACGCCTTTGCCTGCGGCCAGGCCATCGGCCTTGACCACCAGCGGCGCACCACGCTGTTTGATGTAGGCGATGGCTTCAGCTTCATCGACGAAGTTGGCGTAGTCGGCGGTGGGGATATGGTGGCGCGCCAGAAAATCCTTGGTGAAGGCTTTCGAACCTTCCAGCTGCGCCGCGCCCTTGCTCGGGCCGAAGGCTTTCAGGCCGGCAGCGGCGAAAGCATCGACAATGCCCGCCACCAGCGCGGCTTCCGGGCCGACGATGGTCAGGCCGACGTCGTTGTTTTGGGCAAAGTCGAGCAGCGCGGGGATATCTTCAGCGCCAATGTTGATGTTCTCGATGTTCTCTTCCAGCGCGGTGCCGGCATTGCCGGGGGCAACATATACATGCTCAACTTTGGGCGACTGAGCGGCTTTCCAGGCGAGGGCGTGTTCGCGACCACCACCACCAACGATAAGAACTTTCATTGTTTATCCTGTGACTGAATTCATTAAGGATGGGATTTTATCGTGTTGGGAGGAGGGGGGGTAGGATAAATCCTATTTAATTCGTCCACAGATGAACACAGATAAACGCAGATGAAAAGCCAAAAACGACAGTCCGCGAAAAACGCCAAGGACGCCAAAAAAACGTTTAATTTATTATTATTTTGCCTTTTTCGCGTCCTTGGCGTTTTTCGCGGATCAAAGATTTGTTTTTATCTGCGTTTATCTGTGGACCAAAT
>JAQICG010000142.1 GCA_027858635.1 Gammaproteobacteria bacterium
CTTTTCCGGGGCAGGTTGTGATGGGCGGCCTTTTTCTCGTTAGTCTTTTTGGGCTGTAGCAAAAAGAGTAACACGCCCGTGGGTGCGGGAACCCACTACCCATAATGCTATGACTTATCAAGAAGGTTAATAATTACGAAAATATATACAGCGTGTGTATTCCAATGCAGGTGCGTGGGAACGATCAAAACCAGGATCTCTCACATGCGTTCGAGAAGACGACACAAGATTCCATCCTTGGATTCATCAACAGCGCATCCCTGCGCCACATCATAATCGCCAAACTCTACATATTTTCTAGCTTACGCATAGATGCGGGCAGCAATTTCATATCAACCAACGAAGATAATAACGCTGCAACAAACCCGGCATCTTCATGCAGCATTTTGTAGTACTGAATTTTCATAGTCAGCGCGCTGCCAAAGATGATGGCAATCAAAGTCAGGAATGAGCCGAGTGCCAGCGTGGAGACGCCGGTGATACCCTGGCCGACGGTGCAGCCGAGTGCTAACGTGCCGCCGAAACCCATCAGCGCACCGCCGATGACGTGGGTGAAGAAATCTTTGGCATTGTGGAACCATTCAAAGCGGAATGAACGGCTGATCAGCGACCAGATAAGTGAACCCAAAATAACGCCGAATACTGAAACTAGGCCGAAGGTCAGCAGCGAGTTATCCAGGCCGTCTTTAATGTAACCATAGGTCTGGCCAACCGGGTTGACGAAGGTGAAGGACTGTGAGCTGAGGGTGCGACCGGAAGCGGGCTTGCCTTCGTTGTCGTCAGCCAGCATCGCCCAGTTGTCGTAGTAGGAACTCAGCGTGTGGGTTTCACCAAAGGTTTCGATGTTGATGTTGCTGCTTAAGTGCCAGCCGCCCAGAATCACTGCGCCGATGACCAGGCCGGCGAGGATATTGTCTTTGCTGCGTCTGAAATCAAGGGATTTGAAGACATAGACGAGCAGGGCCAGGCCGATGACCAGACCGCTAAGCAGTCGGGCGATGGCGTTGTCTTCACCACCGATCATGGCGCCGATGTCCTGCTGGGTGGTCAGGTTGATCGAGAGCGGGCGAATCCAGTCGTAGAAGAGGACGCTGAAGAATGTTTTATCGGTGCCGGGGAACGGCATGATCATGTAATAGGCGATGATGCCCATGACGGCAAACACGACTACCGATTTGAGGTTGCCGCCGCCGATGCGAATCAGGGTTTTGTTGCCGCAGCCGCTGGCGAAGGTCATGCCGATGCCAAAAAGGAAGCCGCCGATCAGGTTCTCACCAATAATCAGCTGGCTGGCGCGGTACGGCGGGAAGGTGTCGCTGACATTCACCATGGCGAAATATTCGAGCAGGGTCACGCCCAGAATGGCGGTGGCGATGGCGAGCATCCAGGCGCGCAGGCGACCGTAATCCTGCATGTTGACCATGTCGGAAACCGCGCCCATGGTGCAGAAGTTGGTTTTATTGACGACAGCGCCAAAAATGACGGCCAGGATGAATGCACCCCAGAGAAAAAATGAGAGTGCTTCGGGAATATATTCAAAACTCATGGTGATACCTTATTATTTTTTGAGGCCGCCAGAATATAAAGGTTAATTGTAGAATGCAAGCCTCTTTGTGCCGCTTTAATGAATTAACGTTGTTTTATTTATATAGTGATTCCAGAGGCTGGGCAGGGCCGTCGCGCTGTCCTGTTTCTCGGGGGTGAAATGTTTTGAAGGCTTTAAGCATTTCTTCACCTTGCCACGGCGAATGTTGCGGGCTGTAAAGTGAAGCATTGAGGGCGTTAATTTCGCCGGACAGTTCAGCGGAAACCTGCTCGCTGATATCGGCAAGGCTGCTGATGGAGTGACCCGGCCAGCAGGCTCTAGCCCATGCCAGCAGGGCATCTTTGGTTTCACTGGCGTGGTTATGGTTCGCCTGTTTCTGTACCTCTTTTGCCAGTGCTCGCGGCGAAGGCCCCGACTGTTTTGTTTTGGCGATGACCGGGGCGGAATTCTTGCGCAGTAGTGCGATCAGGGTCAGCAGCCAGCCCAGAGCCAGTGCACCGCTCAGCCACGGCCAGTAACCGGCCTGCACAGTTTGAGCAGAGGGCGTGATGCTCACCGGTTTATTGCTTTCAGCGACCGGCTGTGCTGCCGTGTTGGTGGCAGCGGTGGGCGCAGTACTGGCGGCCTCGCCGTGTACACGGATTAATCTTTCCGGCAGGCGCGCCACTTCCTGCTGTCCGGTGGCGGTGTTCCACCACGCCAGCGAAATCGCAGGCAGGGTGAAATCACCGGCGCGGGTGGGAATTAAGGCTATCTTGATTTGCTTGCTGCTGGTCACGCCCTGATCGGTGACCTGATTGTTGAGCGCGGCTTTATCGGGATATTGTTTCAGCCCCTTGATTTCAGTTTCGGCCAGGTCGGGCAGGCTTTCCGCCATATTGCCCTGGGCGGTGATGGTGATGGTGCGGGTGACCGGCTCACCGTTTTTGAGGCGGGTGACATCCTCCGACCACTCTTCGGTGAGGCTGATGTTTTTCGCCGGCAGCCAGTCGTCTGAATGTATATTCGACGGCTTGGCCTGCACCTCGATGCTGAGGCTGTCCGAGCGAACCCGCTTGAGTTCGCCGCTGCTCATAAACTGGTCGAAAACAGATCGGGAACGACCCCGATTGATACGACCTTCGAAAACCATGGGCTTGAATTCCAGCCGCCCGCTGTGCTGCGCGAACACCGCATAGCGAATTTCGTACACCGTATAGCGCACGCCATCTCTGAAGGCTTCATAACGGCTGGCTTCACCCAGCTGTTTGATGATGGCGTCCGGGTCACTGGTTCCGGGTTTGCTGCTTCCCAGTTGGGACATGGAAATACGGCTGAACAAACGCACGTTATAGATGATCTGCGATTGCACCCAGGCCTGGTTTTCATCAATCTCTACCTGCACGAAAACATCCGGATCATTGCCGGCAGCGGGTTTTTTAGCGGTGGCGGGGTCTTTAATCTCGATGCGCAACGCGGGGCTGAAGTCCTTGCCAAAGGCCACCGACGGAATGGTGAGCGCACCTCTTTTTTTAGCCATTAAGTACATACTCCAGGTGGCCTTTTTACTGTACTGACCATTCACGAATGACATATTGGTGCTCTGGCTCTGACTGAGAATCTCGAAGTTTTTACGCAGGGGGGCGAAATCCGGATCTTCATCAACGGAGCCATCGGCTTCAAAAATAACGCGGAACGACTCATCGAGAAAAATCTGGCTGCGATCCAGCGAAGCCACAATGTTGGCAGCCTGTGCGGTGTTTAAAAACGACAACAGAAAAACAGCGGCCAATAAAAAACGAATTCGGTATCTCATAAAATAATCTCTTATGTATGTGTCTAGTTTTAACCGTGCGAATTATTTAAATAAAAATCTGTTCACCGCAGAGGCGCGGAGGGCGCAGAGAAAAACAAAAAATTAGTAGCTTGTTTTCAGCTGCATTTTTAAACTGTAAACAAATTTTTTTATTTTTTTTCGCGTCCTTGGCGTGTTTTGCGGACAAAGACTTTGATTGTGCACCATGCAGCATGGTTCTGGTACAGCCTCACATTCTTTGCATCTAAGAAAATCAAAAGCATCAATCCGCGAAGAACGCGAAGGACGCCAAAAAACCATTTATATCATTACTGTTTTTTTGTATTTTTCGCGTTATTCGCGTGTTTCGCGGACATGTTTTTTGTTTTCATCTGCGTTTATCTGTGGACTAATGCCTTTAGAATTTTCTGCCAACTGCCAACTGCCAACTGCCAACTATTTTTTAAGAATTACCAGGATTGTTCACTGGGCGTTTTCTGTTCCATGTTTTTATACTGGTACAGAAACTTGCGACGCAGTAAATGCTCCGGATTATTGGGTACTCTTTTCAACCATTGCTCTACGGCCTGTTCGTCTTCGCTGAGTTCGGTTTCCTCTAGATGACTGGTCTGTGGCATGGACTGTTCTTCATCGCCAGTAGATTCTTCTGCATCTTGCGCCTGCTTTTGTTGTGCATCATCGAGGGCCTCTTCAACTTTATTCTGATCCTGTTCTGACTGCGCCGGTTGTTGTTCTTCTGATTCGTCGTCGGTATTATTCTGTGAAGTGTTGTCCTGTTCGCTCTGTTCATTATTTTGCTGTTGCTGGTTTTCGCCGTCGCTGTTTTCGGATGACTGGTCCTGTTCGTTCTGCGATTGTTGATCACTTTGCTGATCACCCTGTTGATCCTTGCTGTTCTGCTCGCCGTCCTGATCCTGTTGCGAATCTTCACCGTTCTCGTTGTTTTCACCCTCACCGGATTGCTGTTGTTTCTGTTTTTCCAATACTTTTTTAACCTGTTCACGATTGTATTGTGCGTCTTCATTGTTCGCATCCAGGTTCAGCGCTTCCTCGTATGCTTCGAGCGCTTCGGGCAGGCGTCCCAGCTTTGTCAGGGCGTTGCCCCGGTTGTAATAGTCATCGCTGCTATTCGGGTTCTGCAAGGCTTCAAGCGCCTGCTGATAATTTTTCGCGCGGTAATGCGCCGCCGCTTTCCAGTCGTTCTGCTGGAATTTTTCAGCTGCGCCGGCGGCGTCACCGGCGTTGAACAGCTGCATAGCCTGCTGATCGGGGTTGCGCCAGAGCTGATCGGCATCCAGGGCATACGCCGGGTCGGGAACCATCGGCAGCATCAACGCGGCAAAACTCAACAGCCAGCCTTTTCTGGCCCACAGCGCCACCAGCGGAATCACCAGCAGTAACAGCCAAGGGCCTTCCTCCTGCCAGATGTCGGCGGTCAGTTCCGTACCTGCGCCTTGGTCATTCTCGTTGGCGCTGATGTTTTTCGAGGTGAATAATTTGTTCAGAGTGTTGATGTCCGCATCTCTGGTCTGGAGCTGCACATAAAGGCCGCCGCCCTCGAGTGCGGTCTGCTGTAATTTCTGCTGGTCGAGTTTGGGGATGACGATTGCGCCGGTGCTGTCCTGCAAAAAACCGCCGCGCAACGAAACCGGGCTGCCCGCTTCTGTGCCCACGCCCATCACCGACAGGCGATAACCCTGCGCGCTCAGTGTTTCAATCGCCTGCCTGTCCCGCTCGTTTATGTCGTCGGTGATCAGCAGCACATCGCCGCTGCCAGCGCCCGCCTGTTTTAATAATTGCAACGCCTTTTCAATCGCCGTATAGGCATGGCTGCCCTGCGAGGGCATCAGTGCGGTTTCCAGCGTCGGCACCAGATTGGCAATGGTGTTGCTATCGTCGGTGAGCGGGGTGACGGTAAAGGCGTCGGCGGCATAGACGATGAGCGCGGTCTGCCCGGCCTTGCGCGCATCCATAATATCCACCAGCTTGAGTTTGGCGCGCTCGATCCGGCTGGGTTTTACATCACCGGCATCCATAGACTGGGATAGATCCAGCAGAACCACCAGCGATGACTGCTCGCGATACACCGGCTGGGGCAGTTTTTCGAAGACCGGACCGGCGGCGGCGATAATGGCCAGACTGGCGGCCAGCGCCGCGAACAGCAGCGGCCAGCGACTCGTTCTGTGATGGCTCTGGCT
>JAQICG010000252.1 GCA_027858635.1 Gammaproteobacteria bacterium
GGGTTCCGACACCATTATGGATCTCTCTACCGGCAAGAACATCCACGAAACCCGCGAATGGATCCTGCGCAACGCTCCCGTTCCTATCGGCACTGTGCCCATCTATCAGGCACTGGAAAAAGTCGACGGTGTCGCTGAAGACCTCACCTGGGAAATCTTCAAAGACACCCTGATCGAACAGGCCGAGCAGGGCGTGGACTACTTCACCATCCATGCCGGGGTACGTCTCAAATATGTGCCTATGACCGCTAAACGCATGACCGGTATCGTCTCGCGCGGCGGCGCGATCATGGCCAAATGGTGCCTGGCACATCATAAAGAGAGCTTTCTATATACCCATTTCGAAGACATCTGCGAAATCATGAAAGCCTACGACATTTCTTTCTCGCTGGGCGACGGCCTGCGTCCCGGCTCGATTGCCGATGCCAACGACGAAGCCCAGTTTTGCGAACTAGAAACCCTGGGCGAACTCACCAAAGTCGCCTGGGAGCACGACGTGCAGGTGATGATCGAAGGCCCCGGCCACGTGCCCATGCAGATGATCAAGGAAAACATGGATAAGGAGCTGGAGGAATGTTTCGAAGCACCGTTCTATACCCTCGGCCCGCTCACCACTGACATCGCCCCCGGTTACGACCACATCACCTCCGGCATCGGCGCCGCACAGATCGGCTGGTACGGCTGCGCCATGCTCTGTTACGTCACCCCGAAAGAGCATCTGGGCTTGCCCAACAAAGAAGACGTGCGCGTCGGCATCATCACCTACAAAATCGCCGCCCACGCCGCCGACCTCGCCAAAGGTCATCCCGGTGCACAGATTCGCGACAACGCCATGTCCAAAGCCCGTTTTGAATTCCGCTGGGAAGACCAGTTTAAACTGGCACTCGACCCCGAGCGCGCGCGGGAATATCATGATGAAACCATGCCTAAGGACGCGCATAAGGTCGCGCACTTATGTTCCATGTGTGGGCCGAAATTCTGCTCCATGAAAATATCACAGGACGTGCGCGACTATGCCGCCGAAAACGGCATTGGCGAAATCGAAATCGCCCTGGACAAAGGCATGCAGGAAAAATCGGAAGAGTTCAAGAAAGCGGGCTCGAAGATTTACTCCAAAGCATAGTCATGTCGACCTATCTCCCGCTATTCAAAGCGCCAATCAGGCAAAAGTTGAATATGTGATTGTCGGTGGTCTGGCAACGGTTTTCCACGGCTACCTACGGTTTACTGCTGACAGTGACCTGGTTATTAATCTTGAACAGCAGGAAGCAGAGAAAGCGATAAAATTAATCACCTCTCCTGGTCTACAGGCAAGATTACCGGTTGATCCGATGGATTTTACTTTCGAGTCAATACGGGAATCATGGATAGAAAACAAAAACATGTTGGTGTTTACGTTTTACGATCCTGAAAATCCTGTGCTGGTTGTTGATATATTCGTGCGAGAGCCGATGCCTTTTTCCGAGTTGTCAAAAAAAGCCATTATGCTAAACATGGATGGTGAAACTGTCCCCGTTTGTGATATCGGGCATCTGATAGCGATGAAGCAAAACGCCGGACGAGGAAAGGATTTGGAAGACATTAAATATCTTCAGGTGATCCTCGATGGACAAAAATAAAATGGCTAACAGTTTGACCGAGGAAGAGCTTGCGCAGCTGAAATGCTGGCTGAGTGCAACGCCTGGAATGGCTGGAAGAAGCGCAAAGAATCGCTGAAAAATCAGGCGCGCTGGAAAGATACAGGCTAATCTCAGAAAATCATTTTCAGTTTACAGCATTATCTTCGTAATGTTTCTCGCAATACCCTTCTGTATCATTCATAAACGTTAACCTGTTTTCCGAATTTTCTACTCACTCCAGCAGCTCAAGTTTCCGGTATAAAGTACGCTCACTGACGCCGAGTTTTTTGGCCAGTTCGGTTTTGTTATCAACGCGTTTCATGGCCCATTCCAAATAACGTTTTTCCAGTTCCTTCAGGCTGATCAAATCAGAAAAACAGGCTTTGTCTTTATTGTTCACTTCTGTGGCGCATTCATCCGGTAGATGCTGGATTTCTATCACATCGTCATCGGCCATTAATGTGGCGCGTTGTACAATGTTGCACAGTTCACGGATGTTTCCCGGAAAAGGGTATTGCTGAAGTTGTGTTAGCGCCGGTTCGGACATGCTTATTTTCTCTTCAGGATAATATCGCTTTAACATGCATTCAACTAACAACGGAATATCCTCGCTGCGTTCTCTCAATGTGGGCAGATGCAGGGGAAAGGCGCTGATACGGTAATACAGATCTTTCCTGAAGTCGCCGGATTCGATCATCAGATTTAAATTTCTGTGCGTTGCCGAGATTAAGCGGAAATCCGCTTTTAAGGCCTCAATGCCGCCGACCCGCCGGAATGTTCCGGTCTCGATCAGACGAAGTAACTTGGTTTGCAAGTTCAGCGGGATATCACCGGTTTCATCTAAAAATAAGGTGCCACCACTGGCGGCTTCAACCAGGCCGATTTTACGTGATTGCGCGCCGGTAAAAGCGCCTTTCTCATGTCCGAATAATTCGCTTTCAAACAGGTTTTCGGTCAGCCCGGAACAGTCCACGGCGACGAAAGGTCCCTTGGCTCGGCGGCTGGCGTTGTGAATAGCTTCAGCTACCAGTTCCTTGCCGGTGCCGGATTCACCCTGTAGTAAAACGCTGATATCACTGCAAGCGACGCGCTGTACCATTTCAATGACGGTGTTAAAGGCAATGGAGCGACCAACCAGACCCTCGGCCTGGGGTTTGGTGCTGGCACATTTAACCGATGCCATGGTTTCCAGAAAAAACTTTATCTCCCCCTTTTCGTCGTGGATCGGGCTGAGCTGAACGTCTACATGTTCTTCACCAAATTCAGTGTGATGAACATGGAGAGAGCGTTGTACCGAGTTGCTTTCCAGGCACAGTTTTAATGGACAGGTCTCGCCCTCCTGATCACAGGGCTTTTTATAATGATGGGATATTTCATAACAATGGCTCTTGCCATCGACTTTAAAGCCGTACTGCTTCTGGTACGCCTCGTTGGCGGCGACGATGATGTAATCCCGATCCATTAATATCGCCGGGTTGGTGTAGCTATTGAGCATGCCATCCAGAAATGAGGGGTTGTCGATGGCTTTTTTTGAAATTTTAGTTGAAATCATAATCACTTGCCTTGCGGTTACTCAGTGAGCGCCTGTCATATTTGACAAGACATCATGCCATGTCTGACAAAAATGACAAAGTTTTTCCCTGTATATATTCGGGTAAAAGTTAAATAAATGCCTGAATCACTCCAACATGTTGTTTTTATTGGAGAGTTTAAGAGCTGGCCTGAACTTTGCATTTAAGCAGACAAACAACCAACCAATGAGAGGAAAAAGGCATGGCACATATCGTCATAGTAGGAGCCGGTGTAGGGGGATTGCCCTGTGCATACGAAATGAGAGAGGCCCTGAGTAAAGATCATGAGATCACCGTTATTAATGAACGTGATCATTTTCAGTTCACGCCCTCGAACCCATGGGTCGCAGTTGGCTGGCGTACACAGAAAGATGTTTCTGTACCGCTGTCACCGATACTGGCTAAAAAAGGCATTAAGTTCATTCAGGATCGGGTCACTAAAATCAATGCTGAAAACAACCGTATGGAATTACAAGGCGGTGAACCAGTCGCTTATGATTATCTCGTCATTACCACCGGCCCAAGACTGGCTTTTGAAGAGGTGCCGGGTTCCGGCCCCGAAGGTTTTACCTCATCAGTTTGCAGCACTGAACATGCGGTCACTGCATTGGATGATTTTAACAGGCTGGTTGAAAACCCCGGCCCGGTGATTATCGGTGCCATGCCTTTCGCCAGTTGCTTTGGCCCCGCCTATGAATTTGCCTTTATTCTTGATTGTGTTTTGCGCAAAAAGAAAATGCGAAATAAAGTCCCGATGACTTTTGTAACCTCGGAGCCTTATATCGGACATCTGGGTTTGGCTGGTGTGGGTGATTCAAGAGGCATGCTGGAAAGTGATCTACGTAATCATAATATAAAATTCATCACCAACGCGAAAACAACAAAAGTTGAAGATGGCATGATGTTTGTAGATGAGATGGATGATGCCGGTAACGTTAAAAAGCAGCATGAATTGCCATTTAACTACTCAATGATGCTGCCAGCATTTAAGGGCATTGATGCGGTAGCGGAAGTTGAAGGATTATGCAATCCACGTGGCTTCGTCATGATCGATGAATACCAGCGTAACCCCAAATATAAGAACATTTATTCTGCGGGAGTCTGCGTGGCAATCCCTCCAGTTGAAGCCACACCGGTGCCCACCGGCGCGCCCAAAACAGGTTACATGATTGAAACCATGGCAACCGCGATTGTGCATAATATTGCGCACGAAATCGCGGGCGAAAAACCTGAAACCTGTGGCACCTGGAATGCCATCTGTCTGGCAGACATGGGTGATACCGGCGCCGCTTTCGTGGCATTGCCGCAAATACCGCCGCGTAATGTGACCTGGTTCAAAAAAGGTAAATGGGTGCATCAGGCGAAAATCGGGTTTGAAAAATATTTCATGCGCAAGATGAGAAAGGGTTATACAGATCCCCTGTATGAGCGTTATCTTCTTAAGATGCTGGGTGTAAATAAACTGGAGTGATAGAAAGTAATATTGGCAGGGCTGAACAAGGATAGGTGATGAACC
>JAQICG010000144.1 GCA_027858635.1 Gammaproteobacteria bacterium
CTTTCATTGTGCATACGTCTCTCCCTCACCGTAGTTTCATCATCAATAAAACGCGTGGGCACAATTTTTGTGCTCACCCTGTCAGGCCTATTTCCACTTGTATCTAACACGCCATATATGCGATGTATAAGATAAAAGTTTTTCATGGTGTAAGCGACCAGTAATAATTCCAGGAGCTATATCAATAGATTCTGCAAATGTCTTTATGCTTACAGCGGAAAAGTCCATGCTTTGAACAAACTCTTGAAATTTCTTTTCAGGTATTAAGGTTATTTGTGAAAAATGATCGGATTCATCTTCCTGCTTTTTCCATGTGCTATCTGATACGCCATTTTCTAGAAAAGTAGTTCTTTTGTCGTGTAGCAGTATATGTCCCAATTCATGAAAGAGGCTGAACCAAAATATATCAGCCCAACTACCTCTAAGAGACATCATAATTACCGCTTTTTCTTTTTTAACCCAAAATGTGGCACCAGTTGTGTGTGTTTTCTTAAAGTGAGGAATGACAACAAGAGCAATGCCGCATTGCTTCAATATCATCTGAAGTTTAGGAAAAAAAACACTGGGCTCTTGTTCAAGAGTTAGTTTTCTAATATCTGAAATTTTAGAAAGTAAAGTCTCTTTGCAGTATTCATCGCAGTCAATTTCATCGGCAATTAAAGCACCGGATCTTAACCATGCAGCCAGGGCTTCGTGATTAATGTCATTATTAGTGCTTTGTCTAAACGCAGGTTGATATGCCTTAACACCATTTAGGTTAAATAGTGAGGCAACTCCAAAAAAGCGGCGAAGGTTTTGGACTCTCATTAAGGGGTCACGTGTTTTTTCCACTAAACTAAGCTTGCTAATGTCTGGGTAGGGGAAATTAACAAGAAGTGCTTCTTCTTTTCTAGCTTTGTCAGTTTCAGCTTGATTTGCTTTTATGAGTCGATATTCTGACTCGAGTCCAGTCCAAATGTAAGCAGGCACACCCAGGACATTCTCTAGCTGAATAGAGGTTTCAGGTGTTATAGCTTTTTCACCCTTGATGATTTCATTTATCGCCTGGGCAGGCCGTCCCATTCTGCGAGCTAACTCGGCTTGATTAAGGCCGATATCCTCGAGCACTTGCTCTAGATATTCACCGGGAGGGATTGCTAAATCAGACACAATTTGTGGTTCAGTCATCATAATGTTTGCTTATCTCCTCAATCATCGCGATATTTAATACGTCATCTTCAAAAGTAAATATCAATCTATAGAAGCCGTTCAAGTTGACTGCGTATTGACCAGCTCTATCTTCCTTTAGGGGGTGGCATCTAAGCCCGGGTAATTTCTCGAGCTCAGCTAGGTTATTGCTGGCTTTGATAATATTGATTCTTTCGATATACCTACGACCGACCTGGTCTCCAAACGCTCTAATAGCTTGCTTTGATTGTAAAAAGCATTTTTCAAGTTTCCTTGTTCGAAATTTAACTATCAAACTAGTTCCTTTAGTATAGGCCTAAAGATTTTGTTGCGTATTCACCCCTGAGGTGAAGATTATATGCAAAGTGAATTGAAATGTCGATTGATTAACGTCTTAATTTGAAGTGGCATGGAGCGTCTGTTAAATCAAGAGGGCTGCAATGAAAAATGAGTTCACCTCATTATTAATTGAGCTCCCCCGGCAGCCAGGTAGCAATTCCCGGCCAGTACGCCAACAACCCCAACGCCAACAACTGAATCACAATAAACGGCATCACGCCTTTGTATATCTGTGTGGTTTTTATTTCCACCGGGGTGACGCCGCGTAAATAAAATAATGCGAAGCCAAACGGCGGTGTCAGGAAGGAGGTTTGCAGGTTGATGGCGATCATGATGCCGAGCCAGATGGGGTCGATGCCCATGGCGAGGAGGACGGGGGCGACGATGGGTACGACTACAAAGGTGATTTCGATGAAGTCGAGTACGAAGCCGAGCAGGAACATGACCAGCATGACGATGAATACGGCGGTGAATTTGCCGCCGGGTAAATCATTGAGCAGTTCCTGCACCAGTTCTTCACCGCCGTAACCGCGGAACACCAGCGAGAATAGCGACGCGCCGATAAATATCATGAACACCATGCTGGTGATGCGGGTGGTGCTGCGCATGACGGCGCGCAGGTTTTCCAGGGTCAGCTGTTTTTTTGAGGCGGCTAGTAACATCGCGCCAACCGCGCCGATGGCGGCGCCTTCGGTGGGGGTGGCGAGGCCGCCGATGATGGAGCCGAGCACCGCGATGATCAGGAATAGTGGCGGTAACAGGCTTTGCACTACGGCTTGCAGCACTGGCGTGATGTCGTCGTCGCTGTTCTGTTGCAGCGCGGGCATGGCGCCGGGTTTGATAAAGGCGATGAAGGCAAGATAGATAATGTATAAAGCGACCAGCATCAGCCCCGGAATGAGTGCGCCGACGAACAGGTCGCCCACCGAGAGCGCTTCCGGCGAGAAGATGCCCATGTCGAGTTGTGCCTGCTGGTAGGAGGACGACAGCACATCGCCCAGCAGCACCAGCACGATGGAGGGCGGGATGATTTGCCCGAGCGTGCCCGAGGCGCAGATCATGCCGGTGGAGATGCAGGGATCATAGCCGCGCTTGAGCATGGTGGGCAGTGAAAGCAGACCCATAGTGACCACCGTGGCACCAACGATGCCGGTGCTGGCGGCGAGCAGCATGCCGACCAGGATCACCGAAAACCCCAGGCCGCCGCGCAGGCGGCCAAACAGACGCGCCATGGTTTCGAGCAGGTCTTCGGCGATTTTGGAGCGCTCCAGCATCACGCCCATGAACACGAACAGCGGCACCGCGATCAGAATCTGGTTGGTCATGATGCCGTACATGCGGTTGGGCAGCGCTTCCAGAAATGCGGAATCGAAATGGCCGTTCATCTGGCCAAAACCGGCAAACAGCAGCGCGGTGCCGGCGAGGGTAAAGGCGACCGGATAGCCCGCCAGCAAAAACAGGAACACCGCGCCGAACAGATAAAAGGGCATCCACTCCATTATTGATCGTCCATGTGGGCGGGTGACTCAGTGCGGCCCCGGATTTTTTGCAGGGCGCGCATGACCTGCGCCACGGCCTGTAACAGCAGCAGCGCGGCCATCACCAGTATCAGACTTTTCAGCAGGAATACTCCGGGCAGGCCGCCGGCCTCGCGCGAGCCTTCCAGAACCAGCCAGCTTTCCACCACATACTGCCAGCTGATCCAGGCGATGAAGCCCATGAAGGGCATGAGCAGGAACAGCGCGCCGCACAGATCGACCCAGGCGCGGGCGCGTTCGCTGAAACGGCTGTAGAAAATGTCGACCCGGACATGGCCGTCGTGGCGCAGGGTATAGGCCGCGCCGATGAGAAACACCGCGGCGTGCATGGCGCCGATGGACTCCTGCACCGCGATCCAGCCGCTGTCGAACAGGTATCGCAGCAGCACCACGATGAAAGTCACCACCACCATCAACAGGGTCAGCCAGGAAACCGCGCGACCGCACCCGTCGATGAATCGTTCTATGGCGTCGGCGATGGCGTTCATGCGTTAGCTAGGAGCCTGACCGAGAATAG
>JAQICG010000403.1 GCA_027858635.1 Gammaproteobacteria bacterium
CCGTTATTATTCAGGCTTATACGCTAAACTTAACGCACTACGCAAGCGAACATAAAAGAACATATCCATGAGCGACAAAGACCTCTCCATTATCATCGTTGACGATCTGCAATTCAGCCGCATCGTCGTTAAATCCGCACTGAAAAAAGCCGGTTACACCGGTGTCAGACTGGCAGACAGCGCGCATGAAGCGCTCAGAATGCTGGAGGAACAACCCGCCGACGTGGTACTCGCCGACTGGATGATGCCGGAAATGAACGGCCTCGAACTGGCCGACCGCATTCGCCAGAATGATGAAGAGAAAGGCATCTACACCTCCATCATTCTGTTCACCGCCAACGAAGGCATCGAATATCTGGTGGAAGCTTTTGAACACGGCGTCGACGACTACCTGCGCAAGCCGCCCAACCCTCTGGAACTGGCTGCGCGTGTCAGCGCCGCTGCCCGTATCGCCATGATGCAGAATGACATTCTGGAAACCTCACGGCAGATGGAGCAAACCATCCAGCGCCTGCAAAAAACCGCACTGATAGATGAAGTCACCGGCGCCGGTAACGAGCGCATGCTGATCACCGAGCTGGATGCCAATCTGGAAGAGGCGGCAACACGCAACGGCGGACTCTGCCTGGCCATGATCAAGCTGAACAATCTTGACCAGATCGAAGATGATGCGGGGATCAACGATAAAAATGAAGTTCTGGTTGGCATCTACCGCCGACTGCGTCGCACGGTTCGCCCTACCGATGTCATTACCCGACTGGACAACGATATTTTCGGCATCGTCATGAGCCACACCAACCTCGGCTCGTTCAAGATGAATGCGCTGGACAGAATCCTGGCCGCCATCAACCAGCGCCCCTTTAAAACTAGGGACAGTGATTACATCATCAGCGGCTCTATCGGGGTGTATTATTACAACGGCAACCAGAGCGCGATCAGCTCCACGGAAATGCTGGAACTGACCCAGAGCAATCTCACCAAAGCCATTTCTCAGGGCGCTAACAGCATCATCAGCTAACCGGCCAGACTAAATGCCCGCACAAAAAAACGCCACCGTCACCGGTAGCGTTTTTTCTCCGGTTCTCTTTAAAAGAGGCCCGTCTCGACAGTCAAGCTCGAACGATCAGGCCGCCGAAGCTTCTTCAATCGCCTTTTTCAGATCACCGTTCTCAAACATTTCCATTGTAATATCACAGCCGCCAATCAGCTCACCGTTTACATACACCTGTGGAAAAGTCGGCCAGTCAGCGTAGCGAGGTAAATTCTGCATAATCTCTTGATCAGCCAGCACATTGCAATAGCCGAACTCCTTACCCACCTGCTTCAGCGCCTCAACCGTGCGACCCGAAAAGCCACACTGCGGAAACTGCGGTGTGCCCTTCATGTAAATCATCACTGCGTTGCCTTTAACCTGCTCGTCAATACGATCCAATACATCTGCCATTTTCAATACCTGCCTTAATTAATTTATTGTGCCTATTTGTTATGCCTAGATTATCTCTTTATACAACCCGAATAAACCCACTATACAAGCGGGGAAAATTACATGATGAGGGCACATTACGCGATTTCAAGTCATATTGGCTTAAAAAACAGGCCTGTCAGCTCCATTCCGCCCCGCATTCACGCCATTTCCGTGTGACCAGCGTTTCGGCTTTAGGTTCAGCGCCGCCGGCGAACACCACGCAGCCGCCTTGGTAACATTCACCACCTCAAGAGCCATCGGTCGCGCAAACATAACCCCCTGAGATAACTATAGAAAGATTCGACCGGTTCTACGCCGCTGATTGGAATTCTGGAACAACGCTCAATAAAGATGACCAGCAGCAGGATACAAGCCACTAAACTGATTGTGAGGAAAGGGGAGAGGGGGTCAGGTCTCACTTTGTTACATTCTCTCTCGAACAAGTCGACCAACCGTGGCAAGGTGTAGACCGAAATGCTGGGCAATTTCTCGATAGCTGTAAGCGCCCGTTTTATAGGCGGCAATGATGGCGTCATTGCGATTACGGTTTTTCTTTTCGAGCGCTGCCAATGACGGGGCCGGTGCTCTACGCTGTACCCGCGGAATGGTTAATTCATCGCCCTGCATGTCAGCTTTTTTCTGCGCCCGACGCACGAATTTTTCGTTGCCCAGATATATCTGCTGGCGCAATCCTGACCAGATACTCTCTTTATCAATCCCTTCTGCCACAAATTTGCCATAACGTTGTCTTGCCTCGGCTCGCCTTTTTCCAAATAACGCCAATATTCCATCCGTTGCTAGCCAGCGAGGTACAGGTGCCTTTCCCACCATCGCCTGATAGCTGCTCCATGCATATATATCCAGATCTTTTACAATGCCTGCCCGCACTGGATTGAGCACAACATAGCGGGCTAGTTCGAGCAGGTAACTGTTTTTGTCTACCAGTATGGATTTGAAGCGTCCTTGAAACAGGTGGCCTGTGCGCTTATGCCGCCGGTTCGTTGCCTGTGTATACATCCCGTTGAGCTGGCGCATTCCTTTGGAGTGGTTTCCTTCCGGCGTTTCAATTAATAGGTGATAGTGATTGGTCATCAGGCAGTAGGCGTGGCATATCCAGTTGAAGCGAGTTACTACTTCCGCCAATATGTTCAGGAACTTCAAACGGTCTTCGTCATCGTCAAAGATGGGTTCTTGCCGATCACCACGGGTGGTTACGTGATATAGCGCGCCGGGGAATTCTATGCGAAGAGGTCTTGCCATGGTTGGCAATCTTACACCCTGATGACAAATGTTACAATACGAGACCTGACCCCGATTTTCTTGCTATGCATATATCAGCAATCTCATATATAAAAATACCGTTTTTCTATATGTATCATGAAAAGCAAGTCGGAGCATACTGGGGGGCCAGGCATTTTTTCCTTTGACGTCGAACTCACCCTCTGTAGACTGCCTACATTGTAGACAAATTCGACTCTACTTCTAATCAAACAACTTTTATTTCAAACTCTATAATCCCACCTTATGATTCATACATTAAAAAAAATTCTCTTTTGCACCATGTTCTTATTGATTTATTCGGGATCGATTGGGGCGGCAAAAGCCGTAGCAAGGCTGAGGGAGATATTCCGCA
>JAQICG010000334.1 GCA_027858635.1 Gammaproteobacteria bacterium
GCCATCTTCTGCTTGGCCTGGCCGATGCTGTATTCGGCAAAATGGAAAATACTGGCCGCCAGTACCGCATCAGCCTTGCCTTCCAGCACGCCTTCAGCCAGATGCTCCAGATTGCCCACCCCGCCCGAAGCGATCACCGGCACGGTGACCGCCTCGGCGATCGCGCGGGTCAGTTCCAGATCGAAACCTATTTTGGTGCCATCGCGATCCATGCTGGTAAGCAGGATTTCACCCGCGCCGTAAGCCACCATTTTCTTCGCCCACTCGATGGCATCCAGGCCGGTTGGCTTGCGCCCGCCGTGGGTGAATATTTCCCAACGATTCGGCTCGCCTGCGGCACTGACCTTCTTGGCATCGATGGCGACCACGATGCATTGCGCGCCAACACGATCGGCGGCCTGTTTGACGAACTCCGGATTGAACACCGCCGCGGTATTAATGGCGACCTTGTCCGCGCCGGCATTCAACATGCGCTGCACATCTTCCAGACTGCGAATGCCCCCGCCTACTGTCAGGGGAATAAAGACCTCGTTCGCCACCCGTTCAACGACATGCACGATGGTTTCGCGGTTATCAGAGCTGGCGGTGATATCCAGAAAGGTGATCTCATCCGCGCCTTCTCTGTCGTAACGTCTGGCCACTTCCACCGGATCGCCGGCGTCGCGGTTATCGACATATTTCACGCCTTTGACCACGCGACCGTTATCAACGTCGAGACAGGGAATAATTCTTTTAGCGAGTGACATAATAAATGATTCGTTTATGGCGGAATTACTGCGCGTCCAGCCAGGCCTGGCATTCTGCCAGATCAATGCTGCCTTCATAGATGGCCCGGCCGGTGATAGCCCCCATGATGCCTTCGTCTTCGACTGCGCTCAGCGCCTTGATGTCATCCATGGAGGTGATGCCGCCGGAAGCGATGACCGGAATACGAACCGCCTGGGCCAGCTTCACCGTCGCTTCAACATTCAGACCTTGCATCATGCCGTCACGTGAAATATCGGTATAGATAATCGCTGAAACGCCGTCTTCCTCGAATCGCTGCGCCATATCAATGACATCGTGCCGCGATAGTTTCGACCAGCCATCAACCGCCACTTTGCCATCTTTAGCATCCAGGCCGACGATGATGTGGGTGGGGAATTCGGCGCATACTTCACTGACAAAGTGCGGATCTCTCACCGCCTGGGTGCCGATGATGACAAAACGCACACCCGCATCCAGATAGGCGGCGATGGTATCATCATCGCGAATGCCGCCCCCGACCTGGATGTCGATACCCGGATAGGCGCTGGCGATCTCGCCAATCACGCCGGCGTTTTTGGGCTTGCCCGCAAAGGCCCCGTCCAGATCAACGATATGCAAACGCTGAGTACCCGCTGCCACCCAACGACCGGCCACGGCCACTGGATCATCGGAAAAAACGGTGCTATCTTCCATGTTGCCCTGACGCAATCGCACGCATTTGCCGTCTTTTAAATCAATTGCGGGAATCAATAACATAATCACTCAATACCTTATTTTAATTAATCTATCGGGGTTTATTTATCGGCTTAATCGACTTTGCCATTCCAACGGGTGAAATTCTCCAGCAGTTGTAAACCGTCGGCCGCGCTTTTCTCAGGGTGGAATTGTGTTGCAAAAACATTGTCCTGCGCAATAGCGGAGACAAAATTAATGCCGAAGTCGGTGTCGCCGACGACAATGCGGCTATCTCTCGGCACTACATAATAACTGTGAACAAAATAGAATCGGCTATTCTGCTCGATACCATTCCACAAAGGATGGTTTTTAGTCTGATGCACCTGATTCCAGCCCATATGAGGGATTTTCAGCAGCTCGTCCTTCTGACTCAATTCGTTTTCCGCGAAGGCGGTGCCAAAGAAACGCACCTCACCCTCATACAGCCCCATGCAATCAACCCCGTCATTTTCCCTGCTATGCGCCAGTAGCACCTGCATGCCCATGCAGATACCCAGAAACGGTTTTTCTCTGGCCGCCTGCAGCACCGGCTCAATCAGACCGCGTTCTTTCAATTCCAGCATGCAGTCACGCGCCGCGCCCTGCCCGGGGAAAACCACGCGCTCGGCGGCGGCAATGTCGGCCGGATCAGAGGTTATTTTAACTCTCTGATCCGGACCGGCCACATGTTCCAGCGCTTTTAAAACAGAACGGAGATTGCCCATACCGTAGTCAACAACAGCGATCAATGACATCAGCTTTACAAGGCTCCTTTGGTGCTCGGCATAACCCCTTGCATGCGCGGATCGTAGCTCAGCGCCATCCGCACCGCGCGCCCGAACGCCTTGAAGACGGATTCGGCAATGTGATGTGAATTGTCGCCACTGAGGTTATCAATGTGCAGAGTGACGCCGGCGTGGTTAACAAAGCCCTGAAAGAATTCATGCAGCAGGTCGGTTTCAAAACTGCCGATGCCGGCGCGCGGGTATTTCACCCGATGCTCCAGACCGGGACGACCCGAGAAGTCGATAACCACCCGCGACAGCGCCTCATCCAGGGGCACATAGGCGTGGCCGTAGCGCATGATGCCTCTTTTATCGCCCACCGCCTGCTTGATCGCCTGGCCCAGAGTGATGCCGATGTCTTCAACCGTGTGGTGCGCGTCAATGTGCAGATCGCCGCTGGCTTCAATTTCCAGATCGATCAGACCGTGGCGCGCCACCTGATCGAGCATGTGCTCAAGAAAAGGCACACCAGTATTGAGTTTGCAAACGCCGGACCCGTCCACATTCACCTGCACCTTTATCCGGGTTTCCAGCGTATTTCTTTCTACACTTGCCTGACGTTCTGTCATTTAATTCTCCAGACGGACACCTCTGTCCGTCGTTTATACCTGCAACCAGAATGTTACCGGTCCATCATTAATCAGTTCCACCGCCATATCGGCCCCAAATTTTCCAGTCTGAAGCTGCGGCATCTGTAGTCGCATTATATCAACAACTGCAGCAAATAAATCAGCTCCTTGTTCAGGCGACGCCGCCGCTGAAAAACCGGGACGCATCCCTTTACCAGTATCCGCCGCCAGTGTGAACTGCGGCACCAGCAGTATCTCACCGGCAACAT
>JAQICG010000314.1 GCA_027858635.1 Gammaproteobacteria bacterium
AATCAAAACAGGCCACCATAAAGGCAGCGGTCTTGCCGGTTCCGGTCTGGGCTTCACCGGCGACATCCTGGCCGGTAATGGCGATGGGAATGCTTTCAGCTTGAATGGGGGTGCAAAAATGGAAGCCGGTGTCGTCCAGTCCCTGAATAATGCGTGAGTCCAGATTAAATTGTGTAAAAGGTATTTCAGTAATGTTGGTATCAGTCATGCAAGTAGCTTACCCTAAAATAAAAAGACATTCATAAAAGGGGTGTATAAATTGAAAAAATAGTCTAAGATACGTCGATAATGCATATCCAGGAAGCTCATGCAGCTTCAGTACAACAAACTACCCAGTAGTCTTACCTCGTATTTTCTAAACTTTTATCAAAATTGTAATAATTTTTTGGAGGCATTCCTTAAGTGAGTAATCAAATTCTTTATGTAACCGATGATTCTTTTGAGCAGGACGTTATAAAATCGGATGTCCCCGTATTGGTTGATTACTGGGCAGAATGGTGTGGCCCCTGCAAGATGATAGCTCCTATCCTGGAAGAGATGATCACCGAATACGGTGACAAGATTAAAGTCGCTAAACTCAATATTGATGAGAATCCGAATACGCCGCCTAAATACGGCATTCGTGGCATTCCGACATTAATGCTGTTTAAAAATGGTGAAGTTGAAGCCACTAAAGTCGGTGCTGTGTCAAAATCACAGCTGGCTGCCTTTATAGACAGTAATCTGTAGTGCTTAAACCAGAAAGAAATAAAAATACCTTAGGAGGTTGTCGGGTTTAGGGGGATTGAAGCGAAGGAGTGGGAGAGTGAGTACACTATTCCCGATTTTGAGGCGCATAGTTATTCTACGCAACGAAAAATCGGGGCGATTGGGCTGCTCTCTCACTTCCGCAGCCAATTCATCCTAAATCCGACAGCTTCCTGGATAACGACTAACTAACGACTCAGCTTGCCTGGCAAGCACATATCCGGGCCGCCCATCTTGCGGCCAGAGCAAGGTGATGCCAGCTTGCTAAACAACCCAAAAAAATCCAATCAATTTAACTCAGACCCATTCACACAATCCCCATGAATCTTACAGAATTAAAACTAAAGCCTGTTCAGGAACTCCTCGATATTGCCTCATCCATGAAACTGGATAATGTGGCACGCTCCAAAAAACAGGAAATCATTTTTGCCATACTAAAAAACCACGCTAAAAAAGGCGAAGACATATTCGGCGATGGCGTACTGGAAATATTACAGGACGGTTTTGGTTTCCTGCGAGCGGCAGACAGTTCATATCTGGCCGGCCCGGATGATATCTATGTATCACCCAGTCAGATACGCCGTTTCAGCATGCGCACCGGCGACACCATCGCCGGCAAGATCCGCCCACCCAAAGAAGGTGAGCGTTATTTCGCCCTGCTTAAGGTTGACCAGGTTAATTTTGAATCTCCCGAGCAAACACGTAACAAAATTGCCTTTGAAAATCTCACGCCGTTACACCCGAATGAACGCATGACCATGGAACGCGGTAATGGCAGTACTGAAGACATTACCGCCCGCATTATCGATATGGTTGCGCCCATCGGTAAGGGCCAGCGCGGTCTGCTGGTATCCCCGCCCAAGGCGGGTAAAACCATGCTGATGAGCAATATTGCGCAATCCATTGCCGCCAATCATCCCGAGTGTTACCTCATTGTGCTGTTGATTGATGAGCGCCCGGAGGAAGTTACCGAGATGCAGCGCAGTGTGCGCGGTGAAGTGGTATCCAGTACCTTTGACGAGCCCGCCAGCCGTCATGTGCAGGTGGCGGAAATGGTGATTGAAAAAGCCAAACGCCTGGCCGAACATAAAAAAGACGTAGTCATTCTTCTCGATTCCATCACCCGTCTGGCTCGTGCTTATAACACCGTCATCCCTTCCTCCGGTAAAGTTCTAACCGGGGGTGTGGATGCGCATGCCCTGCATCGCCCCAAACGTTTCTTTGGCGCTGCTCGTAATATTGAAGAAGGTGGCAGCAGTTCCATCATCGCCACCGCACTGGTCGATACCGGCTCAAAAATGGATGAAGTGATTTACGAGGAGTTCAAAGGTACCGGCAACATGGAGATTCATCTGGATCGTCGTATCACTGAAAAACGGATCTTCCCCGCGATCAACATCAACCGTTCCGGCACCCGCCGCGAAGAGTTGCTGACCAGCCCCGATGAGCTGCAAAAGATGTGGATTTTGCGCAAGCTGCTACAGCCGATGGATGAGATTGGTGCGATTGAATTCCTGATGAGTAAAATGCAATCGACCAAAACCAATAATGAATTTTTCGATCTGATGAAGGGTTAACTGCTTTATCCCGCTAAAGCTGTATGTTGCTCAGGGATGAGGCGGAGTCCGGAAAAGCAGTGATCTGTAGAACACGAATACACGATTATAACGGCACAACGATAGCGGCAAGATATTGAAGAACAATCCTGAAGCGAAAGAACAAAAACGCATCGGCACCTTCATGGTGACGGCAATGTGGATCCTGTTCCTGATTCTCCTGGTCTCATTCTTTGCCGGTGTCATCGACCGGCAGACCAATCCCAATCAAAGCCTGAATACCCGCTATAGTGAAACCGGCACGCGTGAAGTCGAGCTGCAACGTAACCGTTACGGCCATTATGTCACTGACGGTGCCATTAACGGCCGACCGGTAGTATTCATGCTCGATACCGGTGCCACCGGCGTCGCCGTGCCTGCGCATATCGCCCAGGGCTTGCAACTGGAACGGGGCGCGGTTATCCAGCTGCGAACCGCCAATGGTGTGGCCAGAGGGTATAAGGCGAGGCTTGATCGGGTGGCCATTGACGGTATCCAGCTGGAAGATATCAGCGCAATTATCAACCCCAACGATGACTCGGATGTGATTCTGCTGGGCATGTCCTTCCTGAAGCAGATCGAGTTTACCCAGCGTGGTGACAGCCTGATTTTAAGGCAGTATCCGCAGTAAATGTCACCGGAGTGATGGCTGCGCAGAGGGCTCGAACTGCTGATGCTGAAGATCGTCAATGGCCTTGTAAACAATAATGTCGATTAACGTTTTGTTGTCATTAAAACACCACTCACCATAAACCGGCGTCTTCATCACTCCCCAGTAATACCAGCCCAGATTAACCTTGATAGAGTGAGAGCCCTTCTGTAGTTCGGGGGATTCCCTCTCCAGACAGGGCGTCCCCTCACGCACCATCAGCGCGCCGTCAGGCTGAATTTTTTTCTTGATCAGGGGTATGGTCTCATCCATGCTGATGCCCTGCTGGGTAATAGCCAGGTAGTTATGGCGTAAGGTCTCCGGCGACTTGCTCAGGTTCGAGCAGGCGGTTAAAAAGACGCTGATAATAATCAGGTTAATCATAAAACGCATAGCAAAATTTCCTTGGCGATAAATACAGGGTTAATAGTACCTAGATCCGCGGTTAAGCCACGGATTCAATTAGTTTACAACATACCGCAATCGGCTTTGATAATCACGCTACATTTTCTGAAAAAGCAAAACATAAAAACATAGAGCGAATCAGCATTCTGATGAGAACACCCATCACTGTTTTTTTATAGCGGACGTTGATTCCAACGTAATTGCCATTTCTTTTTGAAAGGCAGGTATTTTCCGTACTCATAAATAGCCAGGCCCGCTAGAATCAGTGCCGTGCCCAGCCATACCTGCGGGCCGATTACCTCATCATTGATGGCGGCACCCAGCAACAGTGCCGTCACCGGGGTAATTAAAGTGATCAGCGCCACACGCTCCACCCTGAGGTTTTTCAGCAGATAATAATAAAGCGGGAAACCCAGCGCGGTACCAAAAATAGCCAGATAAACAATCGCCATCATAGAATGCATCGGCCAGCTCTGCGGCCAGCCGGAGCCATAAAAACCATTCGCCAGAAAGAGGGGAATGGCCACCACCAGGCTGCCGATGGTGATGGCAATGGCATGAATCGTCGGTTTTAATTTACGGATGAGCACCGCCCCGAGCGATTGCGAAATCGCGCCCAGCGTTACCCCCGCCACACCGAATAGCGCCGCTGTGGAAATGCTCTGTCCCTCCATGAAAACCACTGCCAGGCCGCACAGCCCCAGTAGCATGCCAATTACACGTCCAAAAGTGAACGAACTTTCATGCAGAATCAACGTGGCGAACACGCTGGTTAAAACCGGCGAGAGCCCGAAGATGACCGCAATCCATCCTGAAGGAATATATTGCGCGGCCCAGTAAATCATCGTCATCGCCATAAACAGGGACAGGCCACTGACCAGATAAACCCGGCGTGCCGTTTTGTCCCACGGTACGGACAGATTCCACAGGCGCGCGATAATCATCAGCGCAAACAGACCGATGATCATGCGGATAGCCACACCGAATTCGTAACCGACTTCAGCGCCGCTCCATTTAATGCCCAGCGGCGTAGTGCTCCATACAAGAATGACGATGATATAAGCAACAGGCACAGACATGTTTTTCTCCAGTCATGAAGGGCAAAAAATAAAAAGGCCGCTAGTTATGCAAGTAGCGGCCCCGGATGAAACTCTTTCCTGTGGCTATTTAATAACCACCGGCAGGCGCAGCGGAAAAGGTCCGATTGGGCAAGCATATACGGCTCGAAATAGATCATGGCGGATAAGTTGGTTCAGGGCGGGATGGTCAGTGTTTTAGAATATTTTGTCAACATCAATATTAGCCAAAAGCAAAACAACTTGAGCAGTGGCTTATGCGGACCGGAATTTAACTGATTTAGCAATAAAAAAGCCGGTTATTCCTGGCTTCGGAATAACCGGCTTTGATCAAGTCACTAGGAGGTTGTTGGATTCAGGATGAATTGGCTGCGGAAGCGGGAGAGCGACCTAAATTTCCTCGATTTATCGTTGCGTAGAATAACTATGCGCCTCAAAATCGGGAAGATTTGTGCTCACTCTCCCACTCCCTCGTTTCAATCCCCCTAAACCCGACAGCCTCCTAGCCAGTGCGGAAACGGGCTAGTGTTATTTTGCCGCGAGGGGCTTTATTTTCAGCTCTTCGTTGCTGGCGGGAATGAAGCCATAGCCTGCATAGATGTTCTGAGCCTCTTTGCCGGCAAGGTATTTCAGGAATCGTTGCGCATTTTCGGTGTTGCGCGCATTACTCATCGGGCCAATCGCGTAGGCAACTTTGTCCTGCTTGTTGTACGGGGCTGGAATGGCGACTCCGTCAATGGCGCGACCCTCGCGTTTCGCATGAGATACTTCGGTGGTCCAGACGATGCCCACATCAGCGGTGCCTTCTTCGATGCGTTGAGGCGTCTCTCTATGATGACGCGTAGTAAACCATGTTTTTCCCGGCACAGCCCAGCAACCCTTGCACTCCTTTCCACCCGTTACTTTTTCGTGCAAATCCAGATCCTTTAACATCTCACTGCCATAAAACTTGAAGATACCTTCGGTCAATGGATTGGGGTGAGATTGCACAAGGTCAACGCGAGCAAGATCTTCCGGGCCGCGTATGTTTTTGGGGTTGCCCGCCGCCACCATCAGCTCAAGCTTGTTGTGGGTGTAGATCATGTATTCGTTCATCAGGCCTTTGCTGTTGAGCTTTTTCAGATGGTTGATGTTCACGCTGGCGTACAAGTCCGGATTCATCGCCGTCTTTTGGCCGTTAATTTCACCTTGCTGCAACAACTGTTTTTTCAGAATTTGACCGGGCGGAATGGTCTCTACATATACTGTTTTAATGTCGGTGTTTTTGCTCTGGAAATCCTTGATCAGATCTGCCATCACCATGAACTGATTGCCGGCCAGATACATAACCAGATCAGAACTGTAGGAATCATCGATATTTCCGTATTGAACGTCACCTTTG
This sequence comes from Gammaproteobacteria bacterium, assembly GCA_027858635.1. Classification (GTDB taxonomy): domain Bacteria; phylum Pseudomonadota; class Gammaproteobacteria; order SZUA-229; family SZUA-229; genus LH-M37. The sequence continues at coordinate 5,854 of JAQICG010000314.1, forward strand.
CTATGAAAAGTACGGTAATCATGGCCTTGACCGGCATCCATTTTCTCAGAAAATACTGATCCGGAAAGGCTGCTCAGAAGCATGGCAGAGAATATTGCGAGTATTGATATTTTCATGGTCTCTCCTTTTAAATACAGAAAAAATGTTTGCCGTTATGGAGAGACACATGAACAGAGGCGGTTATTCCTGTTTATTTTTTATGAGCCACGTGATTAGTTTTCGAACAGCTCCTTGCCCATGGAAAGATAGACCTGATAGGCGTTGATGCGATTAGCTTCCTTGAACGCCGGTATGTTTTCAAACTCCGACCAGTCAACTTCTGCATAGGCTTCACCGAAAGGCGTGAGATCATCAATCGCGTAACCCATGGTCTCACGTAGATAGGCCAGATAGCGGCGTGTCAGTGAAATAGTCGAAGCGGGATTTTTGGAAGCCGGGCCATGTCCGGGCACCAGCGCGGCCAGTCCGCCGGTTTCAAGCTCGGTCAAGGTTTTTAACCAGTGCCGGGTATCGGCATTGCCCACGAACGGCACCCGGCCTTCGAAGATAATGTCACCGGAGAACAATACCAGATCCTGCTCAACCAGCATAGCCAGATCCCCTTCCGAATGTGCTTTGCCCAGATAGTTAATAGTGAAATCGAGGCCGCCGAGACTGAAGCGCTTCAGTCCGGAAATAATGGTATCGGGAACTACAATTCGGGTGTCCTCATTAACCCACGGCTTGAGTGAAAGCTGTCTCTCAAACAGACGGTCTTCGGCGGCCTCGGAATGGATATAATCCAGAGACCCTTGAGGGGCAAAAATTTCAGCACCGAGTTCCTTGAAAACCTGCAAGCCGTAAATATGGTCTGCATGGTAGTGACTCATCACCACGTATTTAACCGGATGGTCGGTTATTTTCCGGATGCGCTCAAGCAGAGCAGCAGCAAGTGAAGGGGTGCCCAGTGCATCAAACACCACCACGCCCGCATCGGTGACCACAAAGCCGGCGTTAGAGATAAAGCCTTCGTTGTCAGTGGCAATGCCGGCTTTACCGCTTACATAATAAGCATGTTCTGAAACCTGCTCCACCTCCATGGGAACTGTGATGGGCGCATAATCCTCAGCCGAGGCAGGGAGCGATAAAAACAAAACGGCTAAAAAGATCAGATGCGGTGAGCGTAGCTTCAGTGATTTATTCATGGCGATCCAGATTAATAATATTGATAAAGTGTATTTCGAAGATCGAGTCTATGCCGGATATCAATAAAACTCCAGCCCGAAGCGTCTGTCTTTTCAGGGAATAAAATGGTCAGTTATTTGTCGTAGAATTCATCACGGCGATCAGCCTAAGCTGGAAGCTGAGGCAGGTTGTAAAGGATGGCTTAAAAGCGTGTTTAGATTTCATGTTATCGGATGTAATACTATTATTTGGCATTATGCGAATTCAACGCTTTCGATCTTTTTCTTTACATCCATGGGATTATCAATATTCTTGAAAATCAGATCGCTAATGCCTCGACCGGTTACTTTGATGGTTCCAAAACCAAATACCCGGCCAATGACACCTTGAATAATCTCTACTGTTTCAATAGATGAAATTTTCATTTCTTCAGATTTTCTGCTAATTATTCCTCGCTTTAAAATAACGCGCTTGTTGGTGACGCCTTGTTCAATGCTTCGTAGCCTGAGCCATTCCCATATAGCCAATAGCAATGTTAGGCCAAGCGTGGGGATCGCAAGAATTACCCAAATGGCCATTGGCACCTTCGTAAACCAGTGGAGCTTGAATAACTCTCGTATTTGTTCGGTGTTTGATAACGAGTCCTGAATGTAACTCATGGTTTTTCCTTTTTTAAAATCTAGAATAGGCTGGAAGTATACTGTAAATAGTACAGGCTCTAGTTAATAAAAAATTAACTAATACTCACCTCTGTGATTTGTCCGGTATACAATGCTAGCGCATGAGAAAAATGGACAGTGCTCTGTGCTTGATCTGCTAAAAAACGCGCAGCGGTTTTCGGTCAGGTGGAGTGTATGGTTAGGCGCATGAGCATAACCCAAAGATTTGCCTAACAAACTGCCATGTGCTTGCTTTAATGCCGAGAGCAAATACTGCAACCAGAAGCCCACAGGACCATAACCAAAATGGAACTGGAACATTGTGAATAAGCTAAACCAACGTCACTTTTTCTGGCACCTCTAGTTGCTTGTAAACTATGCGTTCATGACCTTCTCCAATTTGTGCTTCTGAGCTGATATCTCCTGCGCGCAAAACACCAACCGATTGCTGCAACATACTAACAAGGCGTATGGAAAGGATACCCTTCAATCAAGACCGTCAGCAGCAGGGATGCTGCTGCCGAGCGTACACGGATGTATTCTCAGCGCGTCTTGATTGAAGGGTATCCTTTCC
>JAQICG010000023.1 GCA_027858635.1 Gammaproteobacteria bacterium
GAGCGGCCGAAAATCCCGGTCATATATCCAGACAAGGTCATATCGCTGATCTCCTTCCGGCACCGTTGCGCGGAAACATTTGCTCTGTGTGATTCTGAATTTTCAGGGCATTGTAAGTATTTGAAAGCAAATTGAAAGCTTTTTAAGCCCCGTGTATCAACGGCGCATTTCGTCTGTCGCTACAAGCTTCTGTTTAATAATGCTATTTTTCAGAAGTCGGTGCTGTATGCGGCGGCTTTTTCTTTAATTCTTTATCGAACCTGCTTCACCGCCGTAACGCATCTGCTGATGATGTCGCGTTATCAGGCTCGCCTTATCTTTCAAGTGCGGAAAGTGCTGCACGATACGGGCGAGAAATTCATCGGGCGATTCACTAAGTTACTTCACGCCTGATATTTTTCCCCGTTAAAGCCAATCACCCACTTGTTCCAGTTGTGGTTAAGGCTGTCGGCGGTGTAACGCAGTTGCATACCTTTGACTAACGCTACATTAGTCCGTAGCATTATCGCCGCATTGCGAACCAGCCTGCACAAGCACGGCCAGCTTAAGATAAATAACGGTTCTGGATATTATATGAAAATCATAGGCTGCATACCCAGTCGTTACGCCTCGACCCGCTTACCCGGAAAACCGCTGTCCGACATCGCCGGCAAACCCATGGTACTGCATGTACTGGAAAGAGCCAAACAGGCAAAACAGTTACACGATGTAGTGGTGTTAACCGATGACGAACGGATTCTGCACGCCATTACCGACGCCGGCCACCACGCCATGATGACCTCCAGCGAGTGCGCTTCCGGCACCGACCGCATCGCCGAGTACATGCGGCAACACTCCGATGCCGACATCTTCGTCAACATTCAGGGCGATGAAGTCCTGCTCGACCCGGAACACATCGACCAGCTCACCCTCGACTTTATCAACCAGCAAAACCCGACTATGGGCACACTGGCGCATCCCATTCACGACCAGACGATTATGAGCGACCCGCACACCGTCAAGGTCGTCACCCGGCTCGATGGCAACGCCCTGTATTTTTCCAGAAATTGCATTCCACTCTGCCACAACGGCAACCTGCCCGACCGCGCCCTCGGCCACATCGGCATATACATCTACACCCGCGCAACCCTGCAAGCCATCACCGAAAGCGCACAAACCCCGCTGGAAAAAACCGAAAGCCTGGAACAGCTACGCGCGCTGGAAAATGGCATCGACATCCACGTCACCGTCATCGAAGACTTTCATAGCCTGTCCGTCGACACTCCTGCTGATCTGGAAAAAGCCCGGGGTATTTTTTCGGTGTGATCTACTGGAAAAAATAGTTGGCAGTTGGCAGTTAAAAGCTTAAATTCTCGTGCGGAATTTGCAGACTTGCATGCATATCCCCTCTCCCGCTGGGAGAGAGCCAGGGTAAGAGGGGGGTTGAATTTTGTTTATACACCTGTCGATGCGGTTCGTGCCGTAACTCAACATTTATAAATTATCAGCCATGTTGGGCATCATAAAAAACATTCAGCCCAACCTACGTACGCACTGCCAACTATTTCTCTCCCCATTTCGGCTGTAACTCATGCTCAACATTCAGCTGATCAAGAATTTTCGCCACCACGAAATCCACCAGGTCTTCGACGGTTTTCGGGCGGTTATAAAACCCTGGATTGGCGTCTACGATCACCGCATCCATGCGCGAGAGTTTGAGCATGTTTTCCAGATGAATGTCCGAGTATGGTGATTCGCGTGGCACTATGATTAATTTCTTGCGCTCTTTCAGCATCACGTCCGCGGCGCGTTCCAGCAGGTTGTTGCTGGCGCCGCAGGCGATGGCGGAGAGCGCGCCCATGGAACAGGGACACACCACCATGGCCTTAACATTGTTGGAACCGCTGGCGACCGGCGCGGTCCATTCGTCTTCGCCGAACACCTGCAACTGATTTTCAACAGCCTGATATTTTTCACTCAGAAATTTCTGCATGTCCGCCACACGGCCCGGCAGTGACAGATCGGTCTCCATGCCGATCACCACCTGCGCGGCTTTGCTGATCATCAGATACACCTTGCAGTCTGCGATTAACAGCTGCTCCAGCAAACGAAAGCTGTATGGCACGCCGGAAGCGCCGGTGATGCCGAGCGCGATAGTGGCTTGTAATGAAGCGTTACTGGACATCATTGCTTTCTCGTTAATTGGACTCTGTCATCTCGACCATAGGAAGAGATCTTGTTTTGTATATTTAATATTGTCATTGCATGCATACAAGCGTTAATCGTTTTGAAGTTATGAGACATAAGATTTCTCCTTGCAGTCGAAATGACAAAACCATCGCTATTTTTCCAGTGCGGTTAATAATTTAGTATGGATAGATTCAAAACCGCCGTTGCTCATAATAATTATGTGATCGCCTTCACGGGCATCGCTGCACAGCTTCTGAATAATGTTTTCGACGTCCTCGAAAACCTGTGCCGGTTTCTGCGATTTTTTGGCCACTTCGTCCAGCCCCCAGTCCACACCCTCGGGCTGGTACAGATAAACCTCATCGGCACTTTGTAACGAGCCGGTCAGTGTGTCCTGATGCACGCCCATGCGCATGGTGTTGGAGCGCGGTTCCAGCACTGCCAGCACGCGCCCGCCGTGATTCACCTCCTGCATGGCCGACAGCGTCTCTTCGATGGCGGTGGGGTGATGGGCGAAATCATCATAAACGGTGATGCCGCGCACTACGCCACGCACTTCCATGCGGCGTTTGATGCCCTTGAATTCGGAGAGGGCGGCGCAGGCGTGAACCACCGGCACACCGGCATGGCGGGCCGCGGCAATCGCCGCCAGCGCGTTGAGTCGATTGTGTGTACCGTGCATGTTCCATTGCACCGAACCTTGCTGCTTGCCTTGCAGATTGACGTTGAAACTTTTGCCATCATCAGCGCAATCGCTGACCGACCATTGCTCGCCATCAATGGAAAAATACTCACACTCCGACCAGCAGCCCTGCTGCATGACGTCAGCCAGATTTTTATCACCGCCGTTGATCACCAGCAGGCCCCGACCCGGCACGGTACGCACCAGATGATGAAACTGTTTTTTAATGGCGTCGAGATTTTCAAAAATATCAGCGTGATCAAACTCAAGATTATTCAGAATGACGGTGCGCGGGCGGTAGTGCAAAAACTTGGAGCGCTTGTCGAAAAAAGCGGTGTCGTATTCATCGGCTTCGACCACAAAAAACGGCTCCTTGCCGAAGCGCGCCGAGACTTCGAAATTGCCGGGCACGCCGCCGATTAAAAACCCGGGCTGCATGCCCGCGTACTCCAGAATCCAGGCCAGCATGGAGGCGGTGGTGGTTTTGCCGTGGGTGCCGGCGACGGCCAGCACCC
>JAQICG010000013.1 GCA_027858635.1 Gammaproteobacteria bacterium
CTCGCGGGGTTGCAGTTGCCGTCGGCTAGTAGTTATACTGCTTTAAATATTTTAAAGCAGGTGAATCTCCTACAGAGGACTTTCACCTCATTAGTTCACGCCCATGCTGGGCGTACCAAGGCAAATTCAGTCGACCCATTTCCGCGGTGTTTCGTTTGTGGCTAATGCCACAAGCCTCACCCCGCTACAATGGTCGGCTGATTTGCGGCGTTAACTGCGCCATAACTGAAGAGAACCGTATGGTTAAGTTACACAATATCGGCGACGATGAATGGGTCTTTGAAGATGCCTTAGTTGATATCTCTGTGCACGATAAATTAGATGAAGCAATGGATTTATGGCATTCAGGAATGCCTTCTGAAGCAGAAGATTTGATAAAAACTATCATATCAAGAAGCCCGTATCATATAGATGCCTATCACCATTTATCAATGATTTATGAGGAAGTCGGGCTAGATTTTGAAGCATATCTTTGTTGTAGAGAGGCTGTAAGGATAGGGCTATCCGCAATGCCAGAGGCGTTTTCTTGGGTGTCGTCAAAATTGGAATGGGGCCACATTGATAATCGCCCGTTTTTGCGAGCCTATCATAACCTCGGGCTATGGCTGGAGAAGCGAAATGAGGTTGATCAAGCAATAGTCGTATATGGAAATATGCTTTCAGCATGTCCAAATGACAACATTGGAGTTAGGTATATCCTGCCAAAGCTGTGGATGGAAACCGGCGATCTTCTCTCTATTGTTCGGCTTCAAAAGGAATATACTGATGACTACTCACCAGAATTTATGTACACGTATCCACTAGCGTTAATCATGCTAGGTGAAATTGAAAAAGCAAAAACACTACTTGAAGATGCCAAGTCTGCATTTCCTTTGGTAGCAAAAGAACTAAAAAAGAAACGTCACTCAAGGCCTAAGTCAAGTTTCGCAGGGGGCATTACGGTAGGAGGAGCTGATCAGGCATATGAATACTGGAAACAATACGGCAAATATTGGAGCGATTCTGAACAAGCGATGAGCTTTTTGTAAATCGTGAGTATGCAGCTAACAAGGCAAATCCACTCGGACTGCCTAAAGCTGCGCCGCTCGTTCCTCGCTCTGCAGCCTTTGGCATCCGGTGATTTGCGGCGTTATGTGCTGAACTAGATGCTTATACACTTACCTAAATATTATTCACCAAACTTACTCGTGCTGCTCATAGTGCCTAGAGAGATCAATGGTGTCAGACTCGATTGAAATACGGTTACGAATTACTTCCTGTAATTCGCCCTGCGGGCCAGCCATAAAGCGGCTGTTCAAAATGCTCCCGGCATTTTAGTGCGGCCTCTACGGCGAATAACCTTCACTCACCAAAATTCAGAACGCTGTGGCTTTCTGTCAGAATATAATCCAGAAAAGTGCGTGCCACCAGTGAGAGTTTTTTGCCTTCGAAATGCACCGCGTACCAGCGGCGTTTGATGGGGAAGCCTTCTACATCCAGAACCACCAGTTTTTCTGCCGCCTGTTCCAGGCGCAGGCTGTGCAGTGACAGCACGGCCAGACCCAGCCCGGCCATGACGCCCTGCTTTATGGCTTCACTGCTACCCAGTTCCATATAGGTTTCAACTTTCAGCACCTTCTGCTCCAGCAGGCGGTCGAAGACCAGACGCGTACCCGAACCCATTTCCCGCAGCAAAAAACGTTCGCTAATAAGCGCCTGCAGTGGGATTTTCTTCTGTTTCGCCAGAGGGTGACTGGGGTGCGCTACTGGCACGAGGATGTTCTCCAGAAAGGGATAGGTGACCAGATGTCTGTCATCGGGGATCTGGCCCATGACTACGAAATCATCTTCATTGTTCTGTAGTCGCTGTAACACCTTGGCGCGATTGGTGAATACCAGTTTAGGCTCGACATCGGGATAGCGTGTCAGGAAGTGGCCCAGCAAATGCGGCATGAAATACTTGGAGGTGGTCACCACGGAGAGTTGCAGCGGGCCTTTGATCTCGCCTTTCAGCGATTCCACCGAATCTTTCAGTTCTGCAACCCGCGACATAATATCGCAGGAGGCTTCATACATGGTCTTGCCCGCTACGGTGGGAAATATCTTCTTTCCCACCATCTCAAACAGGGGCAACCCTACCTGCTCTTCCAGACGTTTAATCTGTATATAAACAGCAGGTTGCGTCAGGTTGAGCTGCTCAGCGGCGCGCGTATAGCTGGCGTTTCTGGCGACCGCCTCGAAGAGTTTTAGCTGTTGAAATGTAAAGTGCATGGTTGTTCCATCATATACAAATGTATATTCATTTTATAACAAATATTAATTTTTATTAATGATTATTTGTGATTATAGTGATCTCACGCTAGGTAATCAGCGAATCCCGGTACGAAGTACCGGATCAA
>JAQICG010000418.1 GCA_027858635.1 Gammaproteobacteria bacterium
GGCCTGTTCGGCGGTCTGGCTTCGTCCACCGCCCTGACTCTGCATTTCTCACGCCTGTCTCATCGTAACAAAGCGCTCGAACCGATTCTGGCGATGGGAATTCTGCTCGCCTGCGGCACCATGTTCCCACGCATGCTGCTGGTCGCTAGTGTCATTCACCCTGAGCTGTTCAAACTGCTGCTGGTACCGGCGGCGGTGATGGCCTTTTTCAGCTATTCGCCCACCCTGTTTTACCTGCGCGCGCAGTCGCAAAAAAACACCGCTCCGGCGTCTTCTCTAACGAACCCTCTGGAACTCAAAACGGCACTGATGTTCGGGCTGCTGCTAGCGCTGGTGATGTTGCTGAGCAAAGCCCTGCAGCAGTGGTTTGGTGATGCCGGGGTACTGACACTGGCAGCAGCCTCGGGCATCGCCGATGTAGACGCCATTACCTTATCGCTGGCGCACATGAGTGAGGATGGATTAATGCTGCATATAACCGTCACCGGCATCGTCATTGCCGCAGCTGTCAACAGTATCTTCAAAGGCGGTATGGCCACTTTTGTAGGCGGTCATCACATCGGCCTTCGGGTTGGTTTACCGCTACTGGCCAGCGCCGTCGGCGGGCTGCTAACAATCTGGTTAATGTTATGGTAAGCCAGTCGCAGAGCATGGACGTTGCGTTTTCTCAATGACATCCTGAATCGACAGCATAGAATGTTTTATTCTCAGCATCATAGAGACATCGATGCATTGAAAATAAAACTGCCGAAAAATCAGAATGAGGAATTATCATACTTAGATCATTTACATTATTAACACTGTTATTATCCACTTTTTTAATGCTGGGTACCGTCCGCGCACAGGAGACACAAATACCGGAAGTCAAACAGGAAGGTAATCTGCACGTTTTGAAAATGTCAGGGCTTTACCGCTTCCATAAAGTTATTGACATGCTGAAAGTACATCTGTTCGAAGAAGGCTGGATCGTGCGTGATATTCAGGATGTCGATGTCGCTATGAGCAAACTCGGTAAACTGGTACCTAATAAAATCATACATGTATCCAAACCCCCTTATCTCATCGAAGCCGTTGAAAAGAATCAGATGAATGCACTTATTCAGACTCAGAGTATTATTGTTTATCATAAATATAAGGGTGACGAGGATGATGAAATAGATACCATCACCGATGATCCGGGTGAAATTGTAATAGCCTTTATTGATCCGGTAAAAATGGCAAAATTCGTCAAACTTCCCGAAGCATCGAATACAAAAGAAACCCGGGAAGAGCTAAAAAAAGCCATAAAAGAAACAGCGCGATTTTTTACGGAATAAAATCTTACTAACATGGCGCATGGAAAGGATGCCCTTCAAACAAGACCGTCAGCAGCAGGGATGCTGCTGCCGAGCGTACCCGGATGTATTCTCAGCGTGTCTTGATTGAAGGGCATCCTTTCCATGTGACTCAATAGTAATATACAGCCCGTAGAATAAAGACTGAGTGGAATTTTTTTGTAATTGATGGCGGGGAGAGATTTATGGCAGTTCATTGATTTGCACCATAAATCCTCCTGCATTTTTCACAACGAAGGGAACTTAAGATGCTCAGGGATAAATCCAGCCGTAATATCCGGCAAATCAATAGTCCACACAGGACGATTATACTGATGATCAGCACATATCTCATTATGTCTGGAATCACTATGTATGCACCTGTTTAATTGTCATTGTCACGTAAATGCCACCATTTAAAAAGACTAGGAGGCTGTCGGATTCAGAATGAATTGGCTGCAGAAGTGGGAGAGCGGCCCCAAATTCCCCTAAACCCGACAGCCTCCTAATTTTTAAATAGTAGTGGTATTCGGCCGGGACTTTAAATCGGGAGACATAAACTGCTTAACAATAAAAAACTAAAATAATGATCCGTTAAACCACTAATGTTCTCCTGCATTTCATGTGACAGCGTCACCGGCGTCTTACAAATTTTTTTAACGAGGATGTTTAATAATCTATTTAAGTAAGCAGACCTGCCTGTTTTACCATCTGACTGGCATAGCCCCATTCATTGTCGTACCAGCTCATAATCTTTACGAGGTCGCCATCAATAACTTGTGTGCTGTTGAGGTCTACAACTGAAGCTCTCGGATCCATGATGATGTCAGATGAGACTATCGGTTCTTCGGCTGCACCTAAAACACCTTGGTAACGTTGGCTATTCTGCTCTTCTCGAAAAATGTTGTTGATCTCTTCGACAGTGGTAGCGCGTTCAGTTACGAAGGTCATGTCAGCGATTGAACCTACAGCAACGGGTGTGCGGATGGGGATGCCATCAAACAAATTTTTATACTGAGGCAGTACATCTATGGTAGTCGTTGATGTGCCTGTGGACGTGGATATGAAATTGACTGCGGCAGCTTTAACGCCCAAATGTCGTAACATAATCTCGGCGACAGGCGCAATGCAGTTTGTGGTGCAGCTTGTAGTGGAAAATACGTCTTTGTGCCCATCATCCAGCTGGTTAACGCCGTAAATAACAGAGGCAACATCTTCGTCCTTTGCCGGGGCTGAGAGCATGACGTGTTTGGTGTCGGCCTTAAGGTGTTTAAGCAGGTCGTCACGATGACGAAATATGCCAGTACATTCGAATACAATATCAATATTCAGTTCTTTCCACGGTAATACCGCGAGGTCGGTTTCGTTAAAGGTGCTAATTTTTTTATCAGCGATGATCAGGTCATCACCTTCATTGTTTACAGATTCACTGTAACGGCCATAAACCGAATCATAGCGTAACAGGGAAACAAGATTATTGATCGAGGTCTGAGCATTGATGGCGACCAGTTCGAGATCAGGTGTTTGCTGGATAATTTTAAGTACGGCGCGACCAATGCGTCCCAGTCCGATGATTGCTACTTTAGTCATGAGTGTCTCTACTATGATTTATATCGCGATGAGTATTAAGTAGATTGATGTTGGTAACATTTAAAGGTTAACAATGACAGCAGCTATTAGAAACAGCATTGAAATTTCTCAACATCTTGTGATTTTCGATGAAATTAACCGCAAGGTGTTGATTTATAAGCAGTTGATTTATTCAAGTAAATGCCGGACTGCTAAACGCTTGAATATCGTTTGTTTTGGCCATCTGTACATAATGATACCCATCTTAAAAGCATGCTTAATATATGGACATGTATCCCGCCTTCTGATTTACAATGTTTTCAAATTTTATGCATCGGCTAGGTACCTCATCATGAATAGCCGATAATTATTGTCACAAACTATCTACGGAGAATGCTGATGGCGAATATTACTTTAGAAGTCAACCCCATTCACACCAACGGAGATCTTCCTGAAATTAGCGACGATGCACCTGCTGTTATCCTTGTGGATAAAGATTTAAACGATGTGGGTCTTGATCAGTATAAATCCAGAAAAAAACTACTCAACATTGTGCCGAGTATTGATACCGGTGTATGCGCTGCATCCACTATAAAATTTAATGAGCAAGCTGCTGGTCTTTCTGATTCTATAGTGTTAGTGGTTTCGGCTGATCTTCCATTTGCTCAGGCCCGGTTTGTTCAGGAAAATAACATAGAGCATGTGACCATGCTTTCGATGATGCGCAATCGAAATTTTGCTCAGGATTACGGCGTATTAATTACCGATGGCCCACTAGCCGGCATTGCGGCACGTGCCGTAGTAGTGCTCGATGAAAAAAACAGAGTTCTTTATACTGAAATGGTGCCGGAAATTTCACAAGAGCCCGATTATGAATCTGCGATGTCGGCTTTGAGTAAATTGTAAATAGGTAAAATGCATTGTCACTTTAGAAGTTAATGGTCAGGTTTTTAAAGTGATAGTGCAGGCTTTTATTAAATTTTTATGTAAGAACTCGTATATTTAACTGCTGAATATCTTTTTAGCGTTTCATTTGTCTCATCATTTGTTGGGGTTCGTGCCTCACCCCAACGGCCTTGCGGTTTGAATCCAATGGCGGGCTTTGTCGATCTGATCCAGTGAGAACAGGCGGGCTTTGGCGTTCACCAATGGGATGATCATTGCGCCTAGCCATTTAATCCATCCCTGATCTGCGACGATGGCGATTTGCGAAATATCTTTCTGGTATTTTGGCCCCAGTTTCAAATCATCCATTATGACTTTGGGTTCCATTCTTCCGATTGTTTTTATGATTTCAATGAGTCGGATTTCTTTCACCGCTTTGTCTGACTCGATACGGCTCATCTCTCCATCAAGAATGAATTCGATAATATTGCTGTTTTCAGTTTGATGTGTTGACAGCATGCTGTCTCCGTTGTTGTTAATAATTAACGCCAGATGATTCAATGGCCGGACTGTGCAGGGGTGCAGCGTCCGGCATCGCTTTATTACTTGTCGGTGTACTTTGCCGCTTCCCAGCCGATGCCCGCCAGTTTCATTAGCTGCACGACGATGAGCGGTAACAGAGAAAAACTGATAATTAATAACCAACCGGTGGCATCGGGTGCATGTACCGACAACACACTGGCCAGTAACGGGATGTATGTGGCGGCGAGGAGCAGGAGAATACCGACGATGATCGAGATCCAGACATAGTGGTTAGTGGTGACTTCGTTGACGAACATGGGTGAGGCGGTGTTGCGCATGTTGAAAACATGCCACAGGCGCGCGAAGCCGAAAGTAAGAAAGGAGAGGGTGACCGCTTGCGATGAGCTCATCGCAAGCCAGAGCAGGGCAAGCGCAAACACGCCGAGCACCGCTGCGGCAATCAGTGCGGCGTAACCGCCGATGGCGACCCAGTGACGACCTAACAGAATCGATTCTCCGGTTTCACGGGGCGGCTGTTGCATGACCCGTTTTTCACTGCGGTTCAGGCCGAGGGCGAGCGCGGGCATGACATCGGAGACAAAGTTAATGTAGAGGATTTGCAGCGGCAGCATGGGCAGGTGAGCGGCCACCAGCGCGGCGGCTGAGATAGCCATGATTTCGCCTAAATTGCCTGATAACAGATAGATGATAAAGCGGCGAATGTTATTAAAAATGGTGCGGCCATGTTCGATGGCAACAACAATGGTGGCGAAGTTGTCGTCCTTGAGCACCATGTCGGCGGCCTCTCTGGCCACCTCGGTGCCGCGTTGGCCCATGGCAATGCCGATGTCGGCTTTCTTCAGGCCGGGCGCGTCATTGACGCCATCGCCGGTCATTCCCACTACGTGGCCGGCTTTCTGAAACAGGCCGATAAGGTCAAGCTTCTGCTCGGGGCTGATGCGGCTGAAAACGCTGTTTTCCAGCAGTTCCCGGCATTCGTCCTCGCTGATATACTTCAGGTCCTTGAGCTCGGAGGCAATCACCGGCGGCCTGTCGCTGTGTCTCAGACCTATCTCCGCGGCTATGGCTGCGGCGGTGGCTGGGTGATCGCCCGTGCCCATGACGATGCGAATGCCGGCTTTCTGACAGGTGGCAATGGTCTCGCTGATGCCCTTGCGCGGCGGGTCATAAAGCCCGGCCAACGCTACCAGTGTGAGCTCTTCATAAGGTTCGGCCTGCTGGTCGTCGACGGTTTTTTGCGCCAGCACCAGCATGCGCAGGCCATCACCCGCCAGTTCGTCGCCGCGTTCACGCCAGCGTTGCCTGGCTTCGTCATCGAGCGGCTGTTCGCCATCAGCTGTCAGTACCTGCGTGCAGCAATCGATGACGGCTTCGGGGGCGCCTTTTACGGCCACCCGATAACGTCCATCGCGTTCATGAAAGGTGGCCATCATTTTAACTGCGTGATCGAAACTTTCCTCACGCACTTCTGGCTGTTCGTCGAGCAGGGCGCTGCGAGCGATATTCACACCGGAGGCCGCTTCGAGAAAAGCCACTTCGGTGGGATCTCCCACAGCGCTGTCATCCTCGAAACTGGCGTTGTTGCAGAGCGCGCCCACTTCCAGTGCCGCCCTGAGTTCAGGCGTGTCATCGGGTTTAAGAGGCTCATCATCGAGACTGAAACCGCTGTCGTCCTCCAGCCTCAGAGTGCCGCGCTCCAGCGCAAGGCGGGCGAGGGTTATGTGGTTTTCAGTGAGGGTGCCGGTCTTGTCGGTGAAGATAAGATCAGCCGCGCCCAGCGTCTCGACCGCGGACAGGCGTTTGACCACGGCATTACGCCGGGCCATGCGCCGCATGCCCTGGGCCAGCGCCAGTGTGGCCACTACCGGCAGCCCTTCCGGTACCGCCGCAATGGCCAGAGCGATGGCCGTTTCCAGCATAACCACCAGGTCCTTGCCAGCAACATAACCGGAACCGGCAACAATGACCGCGATGCCCAGAGTCAGCCAGACCAGGCGATGACCCAGCGCATTCAGCCGTTTCTCCAGCGGGGTGATGGACTGTTCGGCCTTTTCGACCAGCTGAGAGACGTGGCCGATTTCGGTTTGCATGGCGGTGGCCACCACCACGCCGTGACCGGAACCCTGAGTCACCGCAGTGCCTTTGTAGACCATATTACTGCGATCTCCCAGGGCAACATCCTCATCGGCTATGGCATCGATATTTTTGTCCGCCGCCACCGATTCGCCGGTTAAAGCCGCTTCGTCGCATTGCAGGCTGTTGGCTTCGAGCAACCTTAAATCTGCGGCGATCATATCACCCGCTTCCAGCAGCACTATGTCTCCGGGCACCAGTTCATTGGCGGAAATTTCTTTATCCTCGCCGTCTCGGCGCACCCGCACTGTGGACTCGCTAATCCGTTGCAATGCTTCCATGGCTCGGGTCGCGCGAAACTCCATGGCAAAACCAATGATGGTGTTGACGACAATGGCGGCAGCGATGGCCAGCGCTTCGATCATACGTTCGAATAGGGCGGCGGCCAGGCTGGCACTGAGCAGCAATATCACCACGACGCTCTTGAGCTGATCCAGCAGGATATGCCATGACGGCCGACTGGTGGATTCGCGCAATCGGTTCGGGCCGTATTGCTCGTGCCGTTTCGTAACTTCATGATTATCAAGGCCGCGCCCGCTATCAACCTCGGCGCGGGCCAAAATCTCGTCAACCGATTTATTCCAGGGCTGCTGAGTTATTTCTGAAGTGCTGCTCATCGGCTGAAGTCGGTTCGCAGACGTTGCAGCTTGAGCAGTAGATCAATACCTGCGACCCAACTGAGGCCGAGTACAAAACCGGCCAGTACATCGGAAGGATAATGCACCTGTAGATAAATTCGCGAGAGCGCGACGAGTAGAATCAACACCACAAAGAGCACGCCTGCAAATAGCTGCCAGCTTGGCACCCGATAACGCACCAGCAGAAAAGCGGCGACGCAGAAGGCGGTAATCTGGGTGGTGTGGCCACTGGGAAAGGCGGGGGCGAGTGTGGCATCAACGAGGTGAGGGAAGAGCTGGGGACGCTGACGTGCCAGCACATATTTTGTGGTGATGGAAACCAGCGAAGCGCCTCCAAACCCGACACCGAACAACAGCGCTTCAGAACCGTGCCGCCGCCATAGCAGCAGAGCGATGATAACGATGGCGATGGGTGCCAGTAGATAGAAGGAGCCGAACAGGGTTACCTGACGAAAAAATTGATCGAGCTGCTCATGGCGCTGTTCGGCAGCAAAGTTGAGCAGGATATGATCGAATCGAAAACCTTCACCTTCGTAAACCTCTTCGGCCAGCTCAGCGAAAGCATAGACGCCGGCAAAAATAACTGCTGCATATAAAATCAGCAGCGGCATAGTTCTTAGCAGCCAGCGTGATCCAGTCATTTTAGACTGTTCCGGCTGCACTGTTAATGTTTAACTTTGTCGACATTGACGGCGTTAAACGTCTGCCCGTCACTAACAAAGGCTTCGATATTGTCATGGGTGGTTTTCAGGATGCACTGCAACGCTTCACGGGTGTTAAAAGTATTGTGAGGCGTGACGATGATATTTCTCATGCGAAGAAAAACAAGGTCTATGAGTAGTTTTGAGAGGTCAAGCTGTTTGCTGAATGCCGCGTACAATAATTCAGAGTCTTCACGAACCACCGGTTCTTCCGGCAGCGTTCAGTTTGTCGTCAGCCAGCGCGCACAATAAAGCCGGTGTATTATGATCGGGCTTCGAATAAATAAAGTTTGAGATTATTTCCGACTGATTGCAGCTGGAGGCATTTTCGGTATCCAGGGATTGTATTATGTAATTAACCTGATGCTCTTTTTCAATATTTTTAAAAGTTTCGCGTTCCCAGTGTTCAATCTCGAATAACTTGATATGCATAGTAGAGCCCGTATGTTATCTACCGGAATTTTAGTCAGTCTAATGCACCGACAGTCAACATTAATTGCAATAAAGGTTTTTGCAGAAACCGAATTTAACGGTAATCTTAGTGGGAATTTAGACAGTTAATAATGCACGACGAATAATTAATTCTAATATGAAACAGTTCAGGTATGCACAGTTTGTTCAGCCATGCTGAGGTTGATTATTTCCTGTGCTCTATCTCTACCCTGCTCGTTTACCGCATGTACAACCACTGCATAATAACCGGCATCTAGTGCGTCATTTACCAGACCTGCTAACTGGCCTTCGCGTATTCTAAGCCCACGAATTGCCCCGACGATGCCGCCGATGAGTGTGCCGTAGCCGAGCATGACCAGAGGGCCTACAATAGGCGCACTGACAAAGAGCGATGATGCCACAAGTGCAGTCGTTCCACCTGCTGCTGCACCCGCAGCAGTGCCGGCAACACTACCTATGCCGGCATCTCTGGTTACTGTGTCACGTATGGCTTCTGTTTCCTGCTCAATTGCGAGTCCGCTGTCTTTGGCGCCCGGTGCGAGCTGTACAATGTCAATATCATCAATATTTGAATCCACCAGTGCCATCACGGTCGCCTCAGTTTCTTCGAGATCCGGATATATTGCAGCCACCTTGTATGGATGAGTTTCTTTCTACATAACAGACTCAATTATAAATTAATAGTAATTAGCATTCTTACATGGTTAAAAAACATCAGGAATAAACATTATATTAGTGAGTAACGCTTGAAACAGCATTGCGTTTTTTCAATATAGTAATAGCTTGTTTTTTGGCACCTGAAAATAATAGCTGCATTGTTACTAAGGCTTTTCAGAATAAGGCTATTTTAAATAAAAACATTACAGATATATCCTGTTTTATCTATATGCAATTAATATCGATTCAATCTGTATAATGAATATAACTGGATGAAAAACATTTTTATTTTAATGTCATTGATTTTTGTTAATTTCTGTAAATAAATTCTGTAAATTACTTATAAGTTATTAAAGTTAGAGGGTGTCTTTTCCGGTTATCTGTAATCATTGATAAAATTTGAGGTTATTTACATGACTAAAGAACTGCGACGGGCGCAGCCGAGCAATAGCTCTCCGGAAATTAGCGGGGAGAAGACACATTCTATAAATCTGGCATTAAATAATACAAATGCTCGTTTACGCAATGATCTAACTATCCTCAAGCAGCATGTTGCTGCGCGCAACCAGCAGTTTCAGCAGCAGTGCCAATTCAACGATGCGATTATGGATATTGCAGCAGCTCCGATTGTTGTTATTGATGCCGATCAACGTCTGATTCGCTTCAGCAAATCCTGTGAAATGATTACAGGTCATGATTTTAAGAAGTTTATCGGCACTACACACTGGTGGAAACTGGTACCTGTTGAAGATAGAAAATTAACCGAAAGCGTTTTTGATCGACTAAGAGACAATGAACAAGCAATAACTCATGAAAATCACTGGTTGAATGCAGATGGATCTAGACGAAATCTAAGCTGGTCGACGACGGTAATGAAGGATACTGACGATAATACACTCTATTTCGTTATGACGGGTATTGATATTACCCGGCAGCGTCGCGCTGAGCTGGATGCGCATCAGCAGCTTAAAATAGCCTCACGCCTGCAAAGGATACAACCGACTAACGAGCTCACCACACTGTTAGCGCATGAGCTCAATCAACCGCTAGCCGCCATTGCCATGTATGCCGAGAGTGGTCAGAAGCTGCTGATAGAGTCACCGTCGGCGATGACTCAGTTAGATGCAGTGCTAAAGCAGGTTAGCGAACAGTCGGTGCGTGCTGGAGAAATTATCCGCCGTCTGCGTGCATTTATAAGCCATGACGAGATCACGCTCATCCCCGTTGATTTAAACACACTGGTCGAACATGCAGCTATTACGATGGCAACCAGCGCGCTCAAAAGTGGTATTGATCTAGAAGTAAACGCCGATAAAAGCATACCGGAGGTCATGGCTGATGACGTTCATGTTGAACAGGTACTGTTAAATTTATTACGCAACGCAATTGAAGCGATTCAGACCAAGGCAACGCCGGAAGGGAAAATAACAGTCGCAACACGTCGGCGGCAAAACCGGGTTCTGGTTAGCGTTTTCGATAACGGCGCAGGCATCGATGCCGAGAAGGCAAGCACAATATTCGAACCAATAGCCAGCACTAAAAAACATGGCCTGGGCGTGGGATTAAGGATCAGTCGAAGTCTGATTGAGGCACACGGCGGTCGTCTCTGGATTGAGCCCAGTGTTCCCGGTGGAATAGTTCACTTCTGGTTATTGCCTGCGCTATGACTCATGAAGTTTTTATAGTAGATGATGATGCAGCCGTGCGCGATGCATTGTCCTTGTTGCTGCGAAACAATGGCATGCATACAGAAGCTTTCGCCAATGGCAGCACTTTTCTGCAAGCTTGTGAGCATCAAGATCCTGGCTGCGTGTTACTGGACATGGCCATGCCCGGGATGAACGGCCATGAAGTGCTGGCGACAATGAATGAACGCGGACTGCAAATACCGGTTATTTTTTTAAGCGGGTACGGTGACATCGCCATGGCAGTGCGTGCCATGCAGCTCGGAGCGGTGGATTTTCTGGAAAAGCCGATATCGGGTGCTGAACTGATCAGACGACTGCAAAGCGCACTGATGAATGATGAGGAGCGCCGCAAGATGCAGCTTCACATTCAAACCAGTCGACAATCCTATAGTCGACTCAGTCCCCGGGAACGCGAGGTGATGGCGCTAGTCGTGTCCGGCCTGCTTAACAAGGAAATTGCCCGGCAACTGCAACTGAGTCCGCGTACGGTCGAAGTTCATCGTATCCATGTCATGCATAAAATGGGGATTTCTAATATTGCTGAACTGGTCAGTGTTGCCGGTCATTGCAAAATCTGATTTACCTTATTATGTCGTTGTTTTCTACGTAAATCTACTTAGTATCAGTACCAATATCTTGTCGTTGATAAGGTCGTTAAAGTGTTTTTATGATACAGCTTAATTTTTTTCCAGGTGTTAAGTTTTTAAAGTCTGCTTTTCGGAATCATCGGCAATACATATTAAAACGAGAGGGTTATCTAATGGCTACTAATAAAACACAGTTACTCATGACCGTTTCTCAGGAATCTATATCATCTGTATTTAATGATGAGGCACAGGAATCAGACATAGCTATAGCAGCATACTATCGTGCACAAGACAGTGAGTTTGTGCCGGTAAACAAGCTTCAGGACTGGCTGATAGCAGAACAGGAAGAGAATACAATTTGACACAATTTAAAGTACATGGTCGATTCAGGAAATCACTTCTAGCTAATTATTTAATGTACAGGAAATAATCCAATGTTAAAATTTGAATCCATAGAAAGTACCAGCCAGACACAATGGCATGAAACAGTTCCTACTGACCATGCCATGACTGCATTTGAGCTTCCCGGCCTGTTAGGGCCCTGCAAACAGAAATTATTTTCGCCGAAGGAAATAATCTATTGCGAAAGTGATCGTTCAGATACGGTGTATATTATTCGTAGCGGCCTGGTCAAATTACTCAACCACCTACCTAATGGTAGAGCGAGAATTGTTCGACTCCATGGCAAGGGTGCCTGGATTGGTCTGGGTGGATTGTTGAATCACCCTTGTGAACATACTGCCATTGCCATTGGAGAGGTGGAAATGTTCAGTATTCCGGTAAGCCGTTTTAATACTCTAAAAAATCACGATCCACAGCATTATTTCCAGTTTATAGAGAAGCTGTATGAATACCTCTGTCAGGCGGATATGTGGATCTCTGAATTCTCCACAGGGGCAATAAAACCTCGAGTAGCACGCCTCATCAATTTTCTTTCGGAGATCGAATATGGTGAGTCATCAGCCCTGGTTGATCTATTAACAGTGCATGAAATGGCCGATATCCTCGGTGTTACGCCCGAAAGCGTGAGTCGAATTCTTGCAGAATTCAAACGCGACGACGTTTTGCATAGAATGAATAACAGTCTGACTCCGGAATTATATCAGCTTGACTCGCAGGTACTGCAGAGAATGGCGGGGTATTAAGTTAAGCATGGTTGGAAGTTGGAATCTTAATACAAGGTTGGGGTGAGGCACGAGCCCCAACAATAAATCAGAATTTACAGATTTTCCCCTCTCCCTCAGTGAGGGAATCTTTCAGGATTATTATTTTCTTAATGCCTTCAACACTGCTTCTGGTTCTTTCGATATAACATTTAATAAAACCAGTGCTGGACATTGTGGCGTTCTGTCATCGCGCTCCCAGTGACGTAATGTACTCACACTGATACCAAATGCAGATGCAAATGCAAACACATTTTGTGACATACCCATGTTTGCACGAATATTTTTTACATCAACAGGGGTAAATTCATGAACAACTGCTTTTCCCTTATTGCCTTTTGAAAACTCTAGAGCTTAATCAATACTTTGTTTAATACTATCAAATGATTTACTCATTTTAGGCCTCCATAAATTTTAAGTAACAAAGTAAATTTAGTTTACATGCTGCATGTAGTAATCCATTGGATTACTACATGGTTTTAGAATATTAAAAGCCAGCTAAATCTTATAAATACATTATATTATTTAAGGCTGGTGCTGACCTGTAATAGCGTGGCTCACTGAACCGTGGATGCTGGCAAAAAGCACACCGGCATGACGGGGGGTAGGGGGGAGACGGATACCCTTTTCGCGCTCTTCGTGGACTACGTCTTTGTTTTTATCTGCGCTCATCCGTGGACTGAACATTTTTTATTTTTATTTCGCTCTTTTCGCGGCCTTCGCGAACTATGCCCTTAATACATACTTAAAATTTTCCTCACATACTCATCCCTGCAATCAGCAATTCCGATTATCATCATCTGTTCGGGTAGCTGTTGCAGAGATGCCAGCAGGGCGGTGGATTCAATTACACCGACTTCATGGCTTGAAATCTGACTGGTGATTGAGGGCGGCTGAGTTGCATCAATGCTGACGAACGCTGTATTAACATCGCCGGATTTTATGGCATCAATAATCAGAATATGGTCATAGCGCTTGATATGCTCGGCCAATGCAATGCCGGGGCGGTCGAGTTTAAGCAGACTCAGGCCCTGCTGTTGCAGAGAGGCCATGGTGTTATTTTCCAGCAACTGATCAATCATCTCCCAGCCCAGTTCATCGCCGGCATTGGGTGAACCGATGCCGATAATAGCGGCTCTGTTTAGATCTATATTTTTGAATGTCGATATAATCTGTGTGTGCTCCGCATTCTCAATCACGCCATCACGAATCAACTTCAGATTGAGAAAATGCGTAGCACAGGAAATGCAGGGGTCGTAATTGCGAATCACTTTTTCGGCGTGCAGCTGTAAATCATGTTTCTCATTATCGAGACCAAAACTGATCAGTGAGTCTTTCAGGTCCTGTTCGATACGCGGCTGGTTTTGACTGGTCGGTGGCACGATGACGGCTTTGCTGACGCAGCCGCTTTCATCCATGTCGTAGCGGTGCCATAAAAAACCACGTGGTGCTTCGGTGCAGCCGTAACCTGTGCCGGCTTTCGCTTCAAAACTCATGCATGGTTCTTCAGTCGGTTGATAGCTGCTCAGCAAGCGTTCTGCTTCGACCAGTGCAAAGTGTATTTCAATGGCGCGGGCAATGATGCTGTGGAACATGTTTTTCGAGGGGAAGCGGGTTTTCAGTGACTGCATGACCGCTTTGACTTCTTCGGGAAGCTGGTCTGCATTCAGGTTTAGTCTTGCCAGCGGTCCAACCAGATAGGGTTTGCCGTCGAACAGACAGTGCAGGGCGGTGCTGTGA
>JAQICG010000106.1 GCA_027858635.1 Gammaproteobacteria bacterium
ATTATCAGCAATCCGCCCTACATCGCCCGGCACAACGAGCACCTGTCTCAGGGCGATGTACGCTTCGAACCCCCCGGCGCACTGATTTCCGGTGACACCGGCATGGATGCCATTGAACACATCACCTCGCAAGCCAAACGCCATTTAAGCCAGGACGGCTGGCTAGTTTTTGAACACGGCTATGACCAGAAACAGGCACTCAATGACTGCCTGAACCGGCACCATTTCCAACATATTATTCAGCGGAAGGATTTGTCGGCACAGCCCCGAATAACGGCGGGCAGATAAGAGTGTTGCGGCACAGGCCATGTTTGCTTTTATTTAAACCTGAATCCGTGGCTTAACTGCGGATTCAGATTAAACTTTAATTTGCGCCGTCACCCCCAAAAACGCTCTGTAACATATATACTTTGAAACATGGTAACAAAAAAGCAGTATAGAAAACTTCACTCAGGGGGGTCGCGTTAGCGTTGATTAGAATGACTTCAAAAACAATATTTTTAATCTGCCTTTTCTGGGCATCGAGTTTCTATAGCTTAAATGCTGTCGCTAAAGACCATTTTCCGCTGCTCACCTACGAATGCAATACCGCTAAAGATTTTCTTCTCATCACTAATACTCTGCTCAAGAATGGCAAAGAAAAAGACTTTAAATATTCAGATGCCGACGGCACCTATAGTCCCTGGGACCTTGTGGAAATCGAGAATGGCAAGATCATCGACGCTCGTTCTTTAACCAAAAAGTGCAAGCTGAGCTCGAAAGAATTCACGGTTATATTCGAACCCCACATATTCAGTTACAATCTGGACGGCACATGCGGAGCTTCGATATCCACCGCCATCACCATTCTAGCTAATGACATCTCTATCATAGAACGCAAGCCGTTTGAGTTTCACTGCCTAGGAAACACTGACATCATCACCGGGATAAAAGTGATCGGAACTACCGGCGAGATCAAAACCAGAACCGAACCCAAGTATAAATATTACTAATTATTGCTGTCTGCAAAATAGTCCGAACCGCCGCTAAGCTATTGAATTAACATTCATCTGGCTGATTCCAGGCCACCACCTCAGCTTTCCCCATAAATACAAACTGCTTGCTATTCATTCTCACCTGACCTAGATTTGAGTCATGCCGCTATGTCACGACATCATTAAAAACAGGGAAATACATTTCACGCACTCCCTAACCGAAGCCGATCAGGCCGAGAAGGCCGTGCGCCTGCTCGCTGATATTGTCGGAATCGAGCAGGCCACCAGGACACGCACGGGTGTTCTGCATGTTCGTTATGATGTTCGCAACATCACCCTGCACATGCTCGAAACCGCTCTGGAAGATGTCGGTTTCAGCTTGCATCACACACTGGTCAACCGCTGCCAGCGTGAAATCATCGCCTACTGTGAAGGTGCGCTGAGATCGAGCCTCGGCATCGAAACCGATCGACTGCACCCTCCCTCACTTTCCCTGGCCAAACCGGTGCCTGACAACCACAACCTTGACCCCAGACCGGACAATTGGCGCAAATATATTTAATCCCCTATTTTTCCAGAGCCTGCCCGTGCCTGTAAATCTGCAATTTCACCAGGAGGCTGTCGGGTTTAGGGGAATTGAAGCGAGGGAGTGGGAATCTGTGCCACTCTTCCACTTTCGCAGCCAATTCATCCTGAATCCGACAGCCTTCTGGATCGAGTTTGCTACAATAGCCCACCATGAACGATGAACAACTCCTGCGCTATAGCCGCCACATTATGCTGCCCCAGATGGGGATCGAAGGTCAGCAAGCACTCGCTGATGCCAGAGTCCTGATTATCGGGCTGGGCGGACTGGGTTCACCCGCGGCGCTGTATCTCGCCGGTGCCGGCGTGGGCCAGCTAACGCTGGTCGATGATGACAGCGTCGAACTCAGCAATCTGCAACGCCAGATTATTCACCACCAGCACAACATCGGCGAGCGCAAGGTAGCCTCGGCCAAAAGCAACCTGCTCGCAATCAATCCCAATATCGATATTGCCACCATCGATCAGCGCCTGGATGAAGCGGCACTGGCTGAGCAGGTTCAGCGCGCGGACATCATCCTCGACGCCTCGGATAATTTCGCCACCCGCTTTAACATCAACCGCGCCTGTGTAAAATATAAAAAACCGCTGGTCTCGGGCGCGGCCATTCAGTTC
>JAQICG010000349.1 GCA_027858635.1 Gammaproteobacteria bacterium
ACGCGCTGCCAGTCCACTGCCGGATCTGTGCTCAGTTCGATCTTGCTGATCGACGCCGGGCACAGCCACTCGATATTTTCAGCCTGTTTAACCTCGTGCAGCAGGGCCTGCTGAATCACCCGGTTCTCTATGATATAGCCCAGCGCATCCAGCCCCACCTCGGCGCTGTCGAAATGAATCATGCCCGCACCGCTGGCATCCCAGACATGCATGTCACGAAAAGCGCCGGCCCGTGCCGCCATCGCAGGCCAGGCGCCGATGCTTTTGAAAATTTCCAGTGAGGCGCGATTGATCGCCGAGACCCGAAGATCGATCTCATCGCTCACCGCCTCGGGTTCCGACCGTTCGAGCACTGCGATCTGCAAACCTCAATCGCGCAGCAGACCGGCCAGCGTCAGGCCGACCATGCCACCGCCGACGATCAGCACATCATAACGCGCGTGGACAGTTTTAGACATTCCGTTTCACCATGGACAGGCCCCTCCCCAGTCTGGACAGACGCCCGCTCAGCCCCATGCTCTGTCGTGCCAGCCGGTGTTTCACTGCGGGCATCAAATCGGTGAGCAGCAGCGCCGCCGCCCGCGCATGCGCCAGCGGCGGGAAATCGTTCGAGAAGACCTTCACCAGGGTGTCGGTAAAACGGTACACTCGCCGTGCATCCTGTGTGCGCATGGCCTGATAGTTCGCCAGCGTCTCTTCGATGGGGGCATCGTTCTGTGCGCTCAGCAGCTCGGCGAGCAGGGCGACATCGCGCAGCGCCAGGTTGAAACCCTGCCCCGCCACCGGATGAATGGCATGGGCCGCATTACCCACAATTACCACCCGCCCGCGTACCAGCTGGGTACTTTCCACCAGCGCCAGCGGATAGACCTGGCGCTGCCCGACCTTGCGCAAACGCCCCAGACGATAGCCGAAACGCTGCTGGAGTTTTTCCAGAAAGGCCTCATCATCCATCGCCAGCAGCGCATCGACCTGCCCGGTTGGCACGGTCCAGACCACTGAGCAGCGGTGATCGGTCATGGGCAGAAAAGCCAGTGGTCCGGTATCGGTAAAACGCTCGTAGGCGATATTCTGGTGCGACTGCCCCGGAGTGACATTAGTAATGATGGCGCTCTGCTGATAATCCTGTCGACTGGTGCCGATCTGTAACATCTCGCGCGTTGCTGAACTCACCCCGTCGGCGACCACCACCAGCCCGGCGCTGAGTTCGTGCTCCGTACCGTTTTCGGCATAGCACAGCTGCACCGAATCATCCTGCTGCTGCAAGCTCAACACCTGCGCCGGACAGTGCAGCTGCACATTCTGATTCTCCACCAGTCGCTGGTACAGCACCTCACCCAGCACCCGGTTTTCGGCGACATAACCCAGCGCTTCGACGCCCTCATCAAGATGGCGCAGACGCGTCACCCCCAGATGGCCCCGGTCTGAAATATGAATGGTTTTGATGGCTTCGATTCTGTCCGCCATGGCCGGCCACAGCCCCATAGCCTCGAAAATAACACGACTGCCATACGATAACGCCACCGTACGGTCGTCATAACAGGGCTGGGTTTGGGCGTGAAGCGGGTGCGCCTCAATGAGCGCAACGGCGAGGCCGCTGTTTTCCAGCGCACAGGCCAGGCTGGCCCCGGCCAGGCCGCCGCCGATAATCAAGACATCACAAGTTTTAGCTTCAGCATGCATTCTTAATAATCTATCTATGTAAGTTTTTAACTGACTACTGCCAACTATCTACGAACTGGTCATTTATAAATATTGGGTTACGGTACAAAAACCTAACCTGTTCTACAGTGTTACCAATTACGCTTTTTAAAAGCCCCCTCACCCCAGCCCTCTCCCAGTGGGAGAGGGGGCAGCGTATGCAGGCCTGCGAATTCTGCGCGGTGCCAAAGCTTTTAACTGCCAACCCTCTTTAGTATTGTTGGGAAAATAACTTCAACTGAAACATAAAAACCCGTTGGGCTTCCTGCGTCAGCCCAACGAACTATTTCTTAGCTGACATCACCGCTTCGACCTCTTCAGTGGTTCGAGGCAGGCCTTTGCTCAGTAATTCATAGCCATCTTTGGTCACCACCACATCATCTTCGATGCGCACGCCGATATTCCACCAGCGTTTGGCGCCACGGCTACCGGCGGGAATGTACAGCCCCGGTTCGATAGTCAGCGCCATGCCGGGTTCCAGCAAACGCCATTCATCATCCACCTTGTAATCGCCGACATCATGCACATCCATGCCCAGCCAGTGGCCGGTGCGGTGCATATAATATTTTGAGTAGGCCTTTTCCTTGATCAGCGCTGGCACTTTGCCCTTGAGCAGGCCCAGCTCCACCAGTCCCCTGGTCAGTACTTTTACCGCCGCATGGTGGGGGTCGTTCCAGTGGTTGCCCGGCTTGACCTGCACCATCGCCGCTTCCTGCGCCGCCAGCACCACATCATAAATCTCCTTCTGCGCTTCACTGTAGCGGCCATTCACCGGGAAACTGCGGGTAATGTCCGCCGCATAGCCTTCATATTCCGCGCCTGCATCAATCAGCACCATGTCGCCATCGTGCAGCGGCTGATTATTCTCAGTGTAATGCAAAATGCAGCTGTTGGCGCCGCTGCCCACAATCGAGGGGTAGGCCCAGCCTGCGCCGTTGCGATTAAATTCATAGAGCAGCTCCGCCTCCAGCTCGTATTCATATTTAGCCGGCTGACAGGCCTGCATGGCCCTGATGTGCCCCTGCACCGAAATTTTCGCTGCCTTGCGCATCAGCTGAATCTCTTCGCGGTTCTTAAACAGGCGCATGTCATGCAGCAGGTGCTCCAACGAGACAAACTCATTGGGCACGCTCAAGCCGCCACGTGCGCCACGGCGCAAGCTGTTGACGCAATCCATCACATGTTTATCGAATTCGGTATTCAGGCCGATGGTGTAATACACTCTTTCACAATGCTCCATCAGACCGGGCAAAATTTCATCCAGATCTTCGATAGGGAAGGCATCATCCGCGCCGAAATGCTCGATCGCGCCTTCCGGACCATAGCGGTAACCGTTCCAGGTCTCTTTAACCTTGTCGCGTTCACGGCAGAACATAATAAACTGCGCCCCTTTCCGACCCGGCACCAGCACGATGACCGACTCTGTTTCCTTAAAACCGCTCAAATAAAAGAAATCGCTGTCCTGCCTGAAACTGTGTTCGATATCACGATTGCGTATCAGAGTGGGTGCCGCCGACAAAATTGCAATGGAGTTATTGCCCATCATTCTCATCAATTGTTTACGGCGCTGGGTGTAAATTTTGGCATTCATGAATTAATCCGGATCAAGTTTTAATGCAATGTGGGTGTAGGCTGCATGAGCTGCACCGGTTGCAGCTCCTCATTCACCAGTAATACGGCGGTGCGAACATATTCCACTACTTCGACGAAAGCCAACTCATCTTCCTCTGTCGCCATCAGATCATCGTCATCATCGGCTTCCATATCGCCATGACCGGCACGGGAAATTTCGATAAAGTCCATCAGGATCTCTTTCGTATCGACCGGCAGCTCGGTTTTCTCACTGATACCGCCGGCGGCAAGACCATAGACAAAGCCCTGGCACCAGTCCGCCAGCGCTTCGGTACGGTCAGCCAGATCATCCTCATCATCGGGCAACAGCAGATGAAACTGACCTAAATCGTCATTCATCTGCTCCATGGTCAGCTGATGCAGCTCCGACAGCTGATGCACCGTATCGTGCAGAAGCACATTGCCCTGCTCCTGGTCACCCAGAACATGATCAATCCACTCAGAGAGTTCGATGCTTCCGCGCGCGCATAAAATGCCGCACAAAACCCCGTGCGATTCAGCCGCTCCCATCATGGCATTAACTTTAAATAACGCCTTATCCAGTATTGTTATCTCAGGTTTTATATTCATAAACTTATCTACAATTATCATCTTGACCCATTCTAACACGAGCAAAGATTCTAAAATATTTTCAGCTTAAATAATTGACCGTTGCCGTAACACAACCTACTATTATGAACATGAATGATATAAAAATAAAAATGACCCACCTTGAAAGCCAGACCGATGAACTACTCGGACTGTGCCAACGCCTCAGCGAAGAAAATGCCCATCTGCGCAAACAGCTAAATAGCATGACCGCCGAACGTGCCGGCATGGTGGAACTGAAAGAACAGGCCCGCAACCATGTCGAAGGCATGATTACCCGCCTGCGTTCAATGGAAAACGTTTGAACCATACCCCAGAGATTATGCTGTGAAAGATCATGAAGCACTGACCATCAAAATCCTGGAAAAGGAATACCGCGTGGCCTGCCCGGCTGAAGAGAAAGATAGCCTTCTCGCATCGGCACGGATGCTCAACACCAAACTCAATGAAATCAAAAGCAAAGGCGCCGTCATCGGTACCGAACGCATTGCCGTAATGGCCGCGCTTAACATGAGCCACGAACTCCTGAATGGCCAGAGCCTGATCGACGAGCACGAAAAATTGAATGACCGCATCGACAGCCTGTCAGATAGAATTGACAATACTATGCGAAACATTAAACTGGTTTAGTGAGCCCTACCCCGGTAGGACTCTGGAATATAGATGTCTCTGGGGTATACGTTAGCAACCTGTTATATCCCTTGAGCCTTAACTACTGACTCTGGGAACTTAGCTGTCTGTTCCGTGTGCACTACCGCTCTGCGGGAAGCCTGACCTACAGACGCCGTTCCCACCTGAACCTACCGGTTCAAGGTCAGCAGTGTCAGCGACGGTACTTTCGGAGACATCTTTTTTTTCCATGTCAGCAGCAACAACTCCCCATTTGCTACGTCAGCAAAAACGCGAACAACGAAGAACACTCAGCCCTGCGCAACAGCGCCGGCATGCTGAGCGTGTCACCACACAACTTCTGTCCCGGCCTGAATTCACCAACACAGAACACATTGCCGCTTATCTGGCTAACGATGGCGAAATCAACCCCGCTGAAATCATCGAACAGGCCTGGCGCCTGGGCAAGAACATCTACCTGCCGGTACTATCCGCACCCGGCAATCGCCTGCTGTTCGCCCCTTTTGAAGCGAACAGCTCAATGTGCTGCAATCAGTTCGGCATCGACGAACCCGACTGTCCGCCCGAACACCGTCTCAAAGCCGAACAGATGGATCTGATTTTACTGCCGCTGGTCGCCTTCGATACCCAGGGCAACCGTCTGGGCATGGGCGGCGGTTTCTACGACCGCAGCCTGGCCAACATCCGCCAACACGAGCGCCGCACACAGCTTTTTGGCCTGGCGCACGAAATACAGAAAACCGACCAACTGGAAGCACAGGAATGGGACGTACCACTGGACGCGGTAGTAACCGAGGCTGTTTTTTATACATTCCGGTGAGGTATTGGTTTGCAGATGAACGTCGGTAAGAGCGGAAAACAAAATATATCCGCGAAGAACGCCAAAGACGCGAAAAAAACAAAAAACATATATGG
>JAQICG010000293.1 GCA_027858635.1 Gammaproteobacteria bacterium
GAAGATCGCCGTGCACATCTCATCGGTTATGTGAACGCGGCTTTTCGGATGAATGATCTCATGACAGGCCTGAGCGGCAACCCCTCTGCCGGGCTTGAACTTGAAGTCTACGACGGCGATGAGATCTCCGAACTCACAATAATGTACGACTCGGACGGCATCCCGATCAATCTGGAGGCTGACGATTCGCAGCTTAAAAGCATCTGGCACATCACCATCGCCGACCATGACTGGACACTGGTGACTCAGCCATCAGCCAACTTCGAGGCACTTACCAACAATACTAAACCGGTGCTTGTCGCGACTACAGGGGTGGTCTTCAGTATTCTGCTGGCACTACTAGTCCACGCTTATCTACGTTCGGAAAAAATTTCCCGCGAATTACAGGGAAGCGAAGAGCGCTGGCGATTCGCCCTGGAAGGCGCAGGTGAAGGTGTCTGGGACTGGGACATTCAGACCAACGAAGTGATCTATTCGCGTCAATGGAAAACAGTATTGGGATACTCGGATGATGAGATGCAAAACATCTATTCTGAATGGCAAAAACGAATTCATCCGGATGACCTGCAAAAGACTTTGGCGGATATAGAGGAGTACATTGCTGGCAATACGCCTGCTTTCGTCAATGAACACCGCCTGCGTCACAAAAATGGCAGCTGGGTATGGGTACTCGGTCGCGGCATGGTGATCAGCCGTGATAAACATGGCAAACCATTACGCATGATCGGTACACTGGTCGATATAACAGAGCAAAAACAGACTGGGGAAAAGCTTCATGAAAGTGAGCGTTACAACCGCATGTTGTTCGAGCAGTCGCCCATCGGTCTCATGCTGTGCCGCATGAATGGTGAATTGGTCGATATCAATCTCGCCTTCGCCAGAACCATCGGCATGACCATCAAGGAAGCTTTGCAACTGAGCTACTGGGATATTACGCCGATAAAGTACGCCGAAGATGAACAACGCCAAATGGAGAGTCTGGCTAAGACGCGACATTATGGGCCCTATGAGAAAGAGTATGTCCACAAAGATGGTCATCTGGTACCCGTGCGCCTGCACGGCAGGTTAATAGAGAAAGGTGATGAGACGTTTATCTGGTCCAGTGTCGAGGATGTGACCGAGAACAAACGTATCACGCAGATACTACAGTCACTCGCGAGCAGCAGCACCTCGGCGCAGAACTTTAAACACTTCCTGCAAGGAGCGCTAGACAGCCTGACGAAATTCTACGGCTGTAAATACGCCTTTGTGGGTCAACTGCTGCCTGACGGCAAACGTGTGCGTACATTGGCAGTGCGGGTTGACGGCCAGCCCGCCGGAAATTTTGAATACGATCTTAAGGGCACGCCCTGTCAGGATGTTCTCAATCTTAAGCTGGAGCTAATTCCCCGCGATGCTTCAAAACTGTATGCCAAAGACAAGATGCTGGTGGATATGGGCGTGAGCAGCTACTACGGTTCGCCCCTGTGCAACACTGACAATAAGATGATCGGGCTGATTTCACTCTTGCACACCGAACCTATGGTTATTGATCCCTGGTCGGCACCACTTTTGAAGATTGTTGCTTCTCGTATTACTCTTGAGCTTGAGCGGCTGGACGCAGACAAGGCATTGCAAGAACAGCATGACTTCAACGACACCGTGGTAGAAACGGCAGGTAATGTCATAGTCATAATGGATACTTCAGGGCGTATAACACGATTCAATCGTGCTGCAGAAAACCTGACCGGTTTTCGCCGCGAGCAAGTGCTTGGCCAGCCGGTATGGGACTGGGTTATCCCTGAAGAACAAAAGACCGGTGTGCAAAAGGTTTTTGATCAACTCATACATGGCAACGTAAACATTGCTGGACATCACGTAAACGACTGGCTGACACACGACGGCAGTCGGCGCACCCTGGACTGGCGCAACACGATACTGCGCGATGAGCATGACACACCTAGATACGTTGTTGCGCTCGGTTACGACATAACTAAACGCCTACAAATCGAAAACGATCTAAAACAGCTCACTACCACCCTGGAAGCACGTGTCGAAGAGCGCACACAGGAACTCAAACTGGCCAAAGACCTGGCAGATACAGCCAACCAGGCCAAAAGCAATTTTTTGTCGAACATGAGCCATGAAATTCGCAGCCCGTTGGCGGCCATTATTGGATTTTCTGAATCTCTGGTGACGGATAATTACAACGAACAGGAGCGTAAAAAAATAACTTCGACTATCGTTCGTAATAGTAAACATCTACTGCAGGTCGTTAACGATATCCTTGATTTGTCCAAGATCGAGGCGGATCAACTGGAAGTCGAACTTATCAACACTTCAATCTTTCTGTTGTTGGGAGAAGTTGACTCACTGATGGGCATGAATGCGCGCAACAAGGGACTGGAATTCAAGATCAACTATCATTTTCCGTTACCCCAAAGTATCGTCACTGATCCTACCTGTTTAAAACAGATACTCATCAATCTCTGTAGCAATGCCATCAAGTTTACCCATGAAGGGCATATTGAAGTTTACGTCAGTTGTGACAGTGACTTCAGGCAACTCCAGATTGTGGTGTCAGATAGCGGCATCGGTATGACGGCAGAAGAAGCTTTGCGCATATTCAAACCCTTCTCACAGGCCGACTCCTCCACCACACGCAAACATGGTGGCACCGGCCTGGGTCTGTCTATATCGATAAAACTGGCAAAAGCACTCGATGGCAGCCTGGACAGTGAAAGTCGCAAAGGACAGGGTAGCCAATTTACACTGACCATCGCCAACCAGGATAAGAATGATATCGTCGTCATTGATCGCCTGGAGGACGTCAGCCTCTACGATACTGATCAAGATGAGAAAATAGATATAAAGCCCTTAGCTGGCAGCATACTTCTAGTGGATGACAGTCTCGATAATCAGCAGCTGATATCAATGTTCATTCGTAAGACCGGGGCGCAAGTAACCCTCGCCGAAAATGGACAACAGGCGGTTGAAAAGGCACTGGCGGGTGAATTTGATTTGATACTGATGGACATGCAAATGCCGGTGATGGATGGTATCGAAGCCATTCACCGGTTACGTGCAGGTGGATACAAACGTCCGATTGTTTCATTAACAGCAAATGTTCTGTTATCTGATCGGGAAAAATGTAAGGCGGCGGGAGCCGATGATTACCTGACCAAACCTGTCGATTTACATCAGTTCTATCATGTTCTCAACAGCTACCTGACTGAAGATACCGCCAGAATGAATGTCGATAAAAGTCAGCAACTAAAAAAAGCCATGCAGGACAATCCACAGTACAAAGCGATAGTAGACCGTTTCCTCGCTAAGCTGCCGCAGATGCTTGAGGAGATAAGCACGGCCCTTACCGAGAAAAACTGGGCTGAATTACAGACAAAATCACACAACTTGAAAGGTGTGGGTGGCTCTCTGGGTTATCCCGAAATTACCGAATTAGCGGGGCGGCTTAATACTCTGGTAAAACAACAAAACTATGAGTTGCTGGCAGATGCCAGTTCGGAACTGGACAAGCTATGCCGCGGCATTCTCCATAAAAACAACCTGTCTCAATGATAAGCAGAATCAGCCTCACTGGTTCTACTGTTTTTTTAATGTTGATTTAATTCCTGGATTTTCTGTTCGCACTACCCGTTTTTTGCATTGATGCTGATCCAGATTCATGAAATCCGGCCTGTTTCAAGCTATTCATGTTTTCGGGTAAAACGCACAATATGCCTACGCTCTCGTTTGTTAGGTCGATGATCGGGAGCGTGATGACCACTGGCTACCAGTCGTTGCTCTTCAGCCTGCTCCTTGCGGGCGGCAATACTGGCTTCACTTTCCTCGTAGAGCAACTGCGCTTCTTTCGCCGGACGGCGCTGTTTGTTGATGCCCTGCACGGTAATGACAAAGGTAAAGCCACCGCGGTGGATGATCAACGCGTCGCCCGGCTTAACTTCACGGCCGGGTTTGACGCGGTTATCATTGAGATGCACCTTGCCGCCGCTGACGGCTTCGGTGGCCAGTGCGCGGGTTTTATAAAAGCGCGCCGCCCACAGCCACTTGTCCAGACGCATTGAATCACTCATCAGCGTAACAACTTAAGCACTATTCAACTTCACCC
>JAQICG010000240.1 GCA_027858635.1 Gammaproteobacteria bacterium
CCCAGACCGCCGGAATTAATCCAGCGGCGTGGTTCGTCAAAACCGTAATACTGCGCGACGAACATCTGATGCTGGCCCACATCGGAGGTCACGATGGCCTCGCCTTTGGTGATTTCATACAGCTTCTCGAGCACGAACTGCGGCTTGATGATTTCACTCTCGCGGTCATACTTCAGGCAATCCTGCGAGCGCCATTCGTTAATTTGGTGCCACCACTTCTCGAGCGCAGAGGCATTAGGCGTACGCTCCGTCTGTTCGAGAGCCTGATTGAATTCATTCAGAACCTGGACCACCTCGCCCACAATCGGCACATCCACTTTCACATTTTTTGAGATGGAGGCGGGGTCGACATCGACGTGAATGATAGTGGCATAGGGGCAGAACTTCTCCAGATTGCCGGTAACACGGTCATCAAAGCGCGCGCCTATGGCGATCAGCACATCACAATTATGCATGCCCATATTCGCTTCGTAGGTGCCATGCATCCCCAGCATACCCACCGATTGCTTGTCGGTGGCCGGATAGGCGCCCAGCCCCATCAGGGTCTGAGTGATCGGATACCCCAGTTTTCGGGTGAACTGACGCAATTGTTCAGAACCATTGCCCAGCACCACGCCGCCACCGGTGTAGATCATAGGGCGTTCGGCGGAGAGCATGATATCAACTGCGCGTCTAACCTGGCCGGGATGCCCTTTAACTGTCGGGTTATATGAGCGCATGCTGATTTCGCTCGGATAGCTGAACTCGCTCTTCGACGAGGTCACATCTTTGGGAATATCGATGACCACGGGGCCGGGCCGGCCTGTGGTCGCCACATAAAAAGCCTGCTTGAATACCCTGGCAACATCCTTCACGTCCTCAATCAGAAAATTGTGCTTGACCACGGGACGGGTAATACCGACAGAATCCACTTCCTGAAAAGCATCATTACCAATCAACGCCTTAGGAACCTGCCCGGTAATCACAATCATGGGAATGGAGTCCATGTAGGCGGTGGCGATACCGGTGACCGCATTCGTGGCACCGGGACCGGAAGTCACCAGAACGACGCCAGGCTTACCGGTAGAGCGGGCGTAGCCATCGGCCGCATGTGTTGCACCCTGTTCATGGCGGACAAGAATATGCTTGACATCATTCTGCCTGTAAAAAGCATCATAAATATGCAGTACTGCGCCGCCAGGATAGCCGAAGACATATTCAACATCTTCGGCCTTGAGGCACTCAACAATCATTTCTGCGCCAGTTAGTTCCACAATAAACCCCTAAAAACCTTTTTAAATCATATACTTTTAAACCCTACTTCTGAGGGCGCGAATTACCGATTCTAAACTGTTACGCAATAAATTTCACGAACTTTATTACTCGTTGCTTATTTACCCGAATGTTTCAATAAGTTAAGCCTGTTATCGCCTTAACTTTGATTTCACAAAAAAACTTGTGAAGTCAAATCTATGACAGTGAACTCCTCTCACAATTATGAAATATCCGGGTTAGCTTTTAAATTCCACCTGAAAAAAAAGCCCCGGCATTACCGAGGCTCCTTGATTATGCCTGGATATCTAAAGTTTAGAAATCATATGACACTTCTTCACCCGCAGCTTTAGTCAGAGCGTCTCTGATGGCATTCGGCGAAGGCATGATATTCATAAAGCTGTTAGAACCCATCATGCTCAGGTCAGGGAAATTCATCGCAATACGGAAACGCGCATGCAAAGCTTCAACATCGCCGTCCGTAATCAGCATCTCATAAGGCAGATGGGCAGTTGAACGAGTTTCCTTAAAATCTATCTCATTCATAATAAATTTATCGTCCATATATTTATTACCCTCTTCACCTGCACTCATGCCAACACCAAATAGTGTCTGCTTGGTACCCGGGATGTCTATACGATAAACCTTAGTGGCACCACCTGCATGAGCAGCCAGGCTTTTCTCAACTGCAGATACAGCTTCATCATGACTGCTGTAAGAAGCTAGCTCATAAGGCTCATCGAAATATTCCATACCAAACGTATAATGGTAATCTTCCAGATCGTCTTTAGTCATGCCCTCTTCAGGACCGTATGCTTTCACCGAACCCAAAGCTGCTTTTAAAGCGGCGCTTACACTGGAGACATCAACATCAACGTGATAAGCAGCTGCCATATATTCAGGATTAGTGTAAGCAACCTGCACTTCATCACCGACTTTAGTAATAGAGACACGTTGCGCAGCTACATAACCCGCACGATCATGACTCGCTGCCGCTTTTTTCAAGGTCGCATTGGTGACCCCAATAATGTGTGCACTATTATAAGGTGAATATTCACCGGCAACTTCAAAACCATTATTCTGAAGCGCTTTCTTCACGTCACCGATTTTGTCGGCCACTTCACCGCCACTGCTTGAACCTAAAACAAATGGCAACATTTCGCCAGCGGCCTGCGCCGCAATTGATGCCACACTCAAGACAGCGGCAATAATGCCCACTGACCATTTCGATTGAACTGATTTCATTTTGTCATCCTCTTCCAATTTAGTTTTTTTATTTTACTTCGGCTCTACATATCAGCCCTCAAAAGAAACCGACCGCCGCTTCATACGTGTAGGTCGAGTAATGTAATTCAATTGCGCCACATAATGCAAGCCTCAGTCATAACCATTCAAAAAATAAAAGGCCTCCAAGAGGAGGCCTTTTATAACTAAGTAATTATATTCTAATTACTTAAAATACAACTCTTTAGAACATTAATACTTCCAGGCCCAGCCTACTTGAATTTCTTTCTGTTCCATTTCTAATTCAATCTGTGTTTGACCACCGTCAAAGGGGTTGTCCCCTTTAACCGAACTGCTCGGTGAGAGCATCGCAGCGAAACTGAACTCCTGATTTTTACCGACGGGCATGGTCATACCGAAGGTGTAATGCTGCTCTATAACAGCAGGCGCCAGAATATTGAACATCGTTTCCGACTCTGGGATTGGCTGGTCAGTATAGCTATAACCAACGCGATAGGTGTTGTTACCCGCTTCAAACTGGTAACCTATTTTATAAACAGTCATGTCTTCCCAGCCAAAACCGGCGCCATTGGCACCACCCAAACACCCTGCACCAGAAGCGGGTGTTCGCGCACCATTCATAAGGGTTGCATTTAATGCATCAGTACATGAGCCATCAAGTAAAGGTGAGATAGAGT
>JAQICG010000257.1 GCA_027858635.1 Gammaproteobacteria bacterium
CGGCTCTGGGGTTTTCATAAAACCGTTCTATGAATGGATTTTCGCAGTCACCTTCCAGCATTAGATCGCTCTCGAAGGAACGCGACAGTCTTCTCGCCAGCGTGGTTTTGCCCACCCCTATAGGGCCTTCAACCACCACGAAGGCGGGCCACTTTTTGGACAGATTCAGACGGCTACCGGCTTCACTCATTGCGCTTCTCCAACATATTTCAGTTCATTTTCGCCGCAGCTTTTAATGATTTCGCTTAGCCTGCCATGGCCGGGAATATTCACATCTTCAAGCTGCAACTTCTCAGCCAGACGTTGCAGCGGATAGAGCACAAACTCGCGCTGACACAGCCCGGGGTGCGGCAACTGCAAACGCACCGTCTCCATCTGCAACGCTCCGTACATCAGCATATCAAGGTCAATGGTTCTGGCATCCCAGCGGTGCCTGCGAACCCGCCCCTGATTTTTTTCAATCGCCTGCAGATGATCCAGAAGCGCCAGCGGCTCCAGCGTTGTTTCCAACAGAGCCACGGCGTTATAGTAATCCGCCTGCGTCTCTTGTGAAAGCGCTGTCTCGCTGTCGAGCTCTTGCAGAAGCAGCGGCTTGCTCAGATACAGACCGGAATCACCCAGGTAACGGCAGCCTGGCAATTGCTTCAGCGCCGCGATTGCCGTGCTGATCTGCTCGGCGGGCTGCTCAAGATTACTGCCCAGCCCGATATAAACATATTCCGCCATCAATCAGTCTTGGGCTTTCTGCGTCGACGTTTGCGGCGGGGTTTGTCGTGTTGCGGTGCGGGTCGTGACTGCATCAGCAGCTTCTGGGCTTCAGGTAAATTTTCCTGAAACTCGGTCCACCAGCGGCAGTCCTCTTCGGTGTTCTCACCGGCTTTGGCGCGCAGACAGAGAAAATCGTAACCGGCCCTGAATTTGGGGTGCTCGAATACCGATTCGGCGCGCTTGCCCCGGCGATAAGAGAAGCGCGGCTGCAGCGCCCAGATGTCACGCATCACCGTGGTAAAGCGTTTCGGAATAGAAACATGGCGAACCTGTTCGGAGACCAGTGCGGAGGCGGCCTTATGCAGCGCCAGTGACGGCGGCTCGCCCTGTGCCAGGCGTTTCTCCATACGCGTCTGTAACGGCGCCCACAACAGGGCCGCAAACAGAAAGGCCGGTGTGACCGGTTTATGCTGATGGATGCGTTCATCGGTACTCTGCATTGCCAGCTGTAAAAACTTCAGGGCAACCTCGTTATTATCGAGCGCTTTGGACGCTTCGGGAAAAAGGTGTTCCAGCAGATGATATTCACGCAGCGCGCGAAAACTCTCTATGGCGTGACCGGAATGCAGCAGTTTGAGAACCTCTTCATACAAACGCGCCGGAGGCACATCCCGCAGCAAAGCGCCCTGCTCAAGAATAAAACCCTGACAGCTTTCATCGATACTGAAACCCAACTTGGCGGAAAATCGGATAACTCTGAGCATGCGCACCGGGTCTTCACGGTAACGGTCTTCGGGGTCACCGATTAAACGCAGCCGCCCCTGTATGACATCTTCAAAACCGCCAACATAATCGATCACTGAGAAATCGGCGATGTTGTAATACAGCGCATTGACGGTGAAATCGCGTCGCCAGACATCCTGACTGATATCACCGTAAACATTGTCGCGCAGAATGCGCCCGGAGTCGTCCAGATGCCCCGATTGCGAATCACCGTGATCACCGCGAAAGGTCGCCACTTCGATAATATGGCGGCCATAGTGAATGTGCGCCAGCCTGAAGCGGCGTCCGATCAGGCGGCAGTTGCGAAACAGCGCCTTGACCTGCTCGGGAGTGGCATCGGTGGCCACGTCAAAATCTTTGGGGCGGTGCCCCAGCAGCAGATCGCGAACCGCGCCGCCGACCAGAAAAGCCTGATAACCGGCTTTGTGCAGACCGTAAAGAACCTTCAGCGCGCTTTCGTCGATATTCTTGCGGGTAATGCTGTGCTCGGAGCGGGGGATGATCCTCACCGGTCCGGCATCAGTTCGATTCGCCGCTGCTTTCTTACGTTTCTTAGTTCCTATCTTCTTCAACCACTTCAACATCATTCAAAATCCTTAACGATGAGCGTAAGACCATCACCAATCGGCACCAGGCTTTTAGTCACTCGGCTATCGTTTTTCACCATTTCATTAAAACGCCTGATGGCACGTGTGCCCGGCTCCATATTTTCCGGATCGGCCACACTGCCCGACCAAAGGGTATTATCCACCGCCAGCAAACCGCCCCGACGCAGCAGCTTGAGCGATTGCTCATAATACAAAGGGTAATTCTGTTTATCTGCATCGATAAAAATAAAATCGAAAGTCCCTGCCGCCGAATTATCCAGCAAATGCTGCAAAGTAACGGCCGCCTCCTGCAAAAAGAGACTGATCTTATTCTGCAAACCCGCCTTATGCCAATACTTCTTTGCGATTTCCGTCCACGCTTCCGAGTTATCACAGCAAATCAGCTCGCCGTCTTCAGGCATTGCCTCGGCCAAAATCAGTGAGCTATAACCGGTAAAAGTGCCAATTTCAAGAATGCGTTTTGCGCCCAGCAACTTCACCAGCAGCGCCATAAACTGACCCTGCTCCGGTGAAATCTGCATCACTGCAAACTTATCGCCCGCTGTCTCCGCCCTCAATGCCCGCAACAACTCGGTTTCATCCACCGACACCGACAGCAAATAGGCATAGGTACGATCATTCAACGACAGGGTTCGATTACTCAAATAAGGACACTCTTTAACAAAAATGCGCACGGTATGCGCCAGGCGGGAAATTATACCAAAAAACAGCAGGTTAAGAAATTATTGATCTATTCCGGCAAGGGCAGAGCGCCATGCCGCTTATAACGACAGTAATCGGCGATGATTTTTTCATGATCAAAGGCCAGACGCA
Organism: Gammaproteobacteria bacterium; assembly: GCA_027858635.1. Taxonomy (GTDB): domain Bacteria; phylum Pseudomonadota; class Gammaproteobacteria; order SZUA-229; family SZUA-229; genus LH-M37. The sequence continues at coordinate 2,913 of JAQICG010000257.1, forward strand.
CTTTCGCCAGCGCCTGCGAATCGCAGACATCCAGCAAAATCAGGTTCGCTGCATCATCCGCCGCACACGGCTCACCCGCCGCCTGCGCCACAAAAACCAGACTCACCGTATGCCCACGCTCATCGCGCACCGGATCAGAATAACAGCCCAGCAACACCTCCAGCGACACCTCAAGCCCGGTCTCCTCCAGCGCCTCGCGAACCGCCGCGCTCGCCACGGTTTCACCCACATCAACAAACCCACCCGGCAACGCCCAGCCCTGCGGCGGGTATTTACGCTCGATCAGCACCACCGGCTTATCCGGCCGGTCATGCATTTCGATGATGATATCGACAGTGAGTGCTGGGGTTTCGGGACGAGTCATTCTATTTTTTCATTCTTGTTAATTAACCGGTTTGCAGGTAAAAACCATGATTTTATTACGCTCTCCCCACAGCATTTTGCTATGTTGATAGCTATAATCAATATAACACCGTGCATATTGCCTTTGCTGTTAATGGTGATTTGTATCAAATGAGACTGTTTATTTAAGGGCACCTCTATTAATTGCTTATGTCCTCTGCGTGACCTGAAGCGTGTAGCTGCTAGGCGAGAGCCCGCAGCAGAATGGTTATTCCATTCTCACGTCTCA
>JAQICG010000077.1 GCA_027858635.1 Gammaproteobacteria bacterium
TCGGGCTGGGGCTGGAAGGCGAGCAGGTAAAGCAGTTTGCAAAAATACTCGCCGGTCTGGCCAGAATGTTCATCGAAAAAGACCTCAGTCTGGTGGAAATTAATCCGCTGGTGGTGAGCAAAAGCGGCGAGCTGATCTGTCTGGACGGAAAAATAAACGTCGACGACAACGCCCTCTACCGTCAGCCCGAACTGCTGGCCATGCGCGATGTGGCGCAGGAAGATGAACGCGAAAATCGCGCCAAGGAGTGGGATCTGAATTACATCTCTCTGGACGGCGATATCGGCTGCATGGTCAACGGTGCCGGGCTGGCGATGGCGACCATGGATCTGATCAAACTCTGCGGCGGCGAGCCGGCGAATTTTCTCGATGTCGGTGGCGGCGCCACCAAAGAGCGGGTCGCCGAAGCATTCAAAATTATTCTTTCCGATGAAAACGTCAAAGGCATTCTGGTGAATATTTTTGGCGGCATTGTGCGTTGCGATCTGATCGCCGAAGGCATTATCGGCGCCGCCGAAGAGGTGCAGCTGAACGTGCCGGTGGTAGTGCGCCTGGAAGGCAACAATGCCGAAAGAGGCACGCAGTTGCTGAACGAATCGAAGCTCAATTTAATCGCCGCCACCGGTCTGACCGACGCTGCAGAAAAAATCGTCAGCGAGGTGAAAGCCGTATGAGCGTTCTCGTTGATAAATACACCAAAGTGATCTGTCAGGGTTTCACCGGCAAGCAGGGTACCTTCCATTCCGAACAGGCGATTGCCTACGGCACGCAGATGGTGGGCGGGGTCACCCCCGGCAAGGGCGGGCAGACCCATTTGAATCTGCCGGTGTTCAATACCGTACGCGAAGCGGTGGATGAAACCGGTGCCACCGCTTCGGTGATTTACGTACCCGCACCGTTCTGCAAGGACTCCATGCTCGAAGCCATCGATGCCGGCGTCGATCTCATCGTCTGCATCACCGAAGGCATTCCCACCCTGGACATGCTCCAGGTGAAAATGGTGGCGGACAGCGCCGGCACCGTCCTCATCGGCCCCAACTGCCCCGGCATCATCACCCCCGGCGAATGCAAAATCGGAATCATGCCCGGCTCGATACACCTACCCGGCAAGGTCGGTGTGGTCTCGCGTTCCGGCACCCTCACCTATGAAGCGGTAAAACAGACCACCGACCTCGGTTTCGGTCAGAGCACCTGCATCGGCATCGGCGGTGACCCCATTCCGGGCATGAGTTTTATCGACGCGCTCCGGCTGTTCCAGCACGACGAGCAGACCGAAGCGATTCTGATGGTCGGTGAAATCGGCGGCACCGCCGAAGAAGAGGCTGCTGAGTTTATCCAGCTGGAAGTCACCAAACCGGTCACCGCCTTCATCGCCGGCGGCACCGCGCCCAAAGGTAAACGCATGGGCCACGCCGGGGCGATTATCGCTGGCGGCACCGGCACCGCCGAAGAGAAGTTCGCCGCACTGAAAGAAGCGGGTGTACACATCGTGCGTTCACCGGCGGAGCTGGGTCAGGGCGTCAAGGACGCCACCGGCTGGTAGAGCCGGACTTCGTCAGCGTTTGGTTTACGCAGAGAGCTTTTTCAGCTGCCGATCATGCAGCCTGCTCAGCGTAATTAAAGCGGCAATCGCGCCGAACAGCGCCCAGCCCATGTCGGCCTGGGTATCCCAGACATAACCCTGCGTGCCCAGAAAAGACTCCGCTGCCTCCTCGTTCAGCAACGCCACCCACCATTCAATCAGTTCGTAAAAAGCACTGAACGCCAGACAGAATGAAACGACAAAAAACGACTGCCAGAATGCGCCGTTGATAATGTTTTTTCGTAGAATAATTTCGCGCGCAATCAGCGCTGGTACGAAGCCCTGCGCAAAATGGCCGAGCTTGTCGTAATCGTTGCGGCTGGAACCGAACAGCTCTTTGATGTTGTCGAAGAGAGGCACTTCCGCATAGGTGTAGTGTCCGCCGACCATGAGAATAATGGTGTGAATCAGGATCAGAAAATAGACCAGCGGCGTCAGCCGGAAAGAGTGGTAAGTGAACGCCAGCACAATGAAGCCGATAATGGCGGGCGAGACTTCCAGAAACCAGGTGAATTGATCTTTGGGATTGATGCCCGACCAGATCAGAACAAATAAATAAATGCTGATCCAGAGATATTTGATGGCGTTTTCCTCAAACTAAAAATGCCGGTGCTGAGCGCCGATGAAAATTAATTGTATTGTAGTAGCTTAAACTTGACAAGACTCAATGGCTATAAAATTACCAGATGACCTGACGTTGTTTTAAAGGCTCATGCCTTCAGCTTCCATAAAACAGACCTTTAATAATTTTATTTTAACTAGTAAGTTCGGCCAATAACAGACTCTCAATGTCCATACTACCTGCCACACATTTACAACTTTGCTCCATAGTAACCTAGCACTGAAATCATAATCCAATAACACAAGGCCGTGTTTCTGATAGAAATACCAATTCTGAAGTAAAAGTTTAAGCCTTTTTTAATAGAACAGGCAATGTCACAAATAAAACCAAAGATGGCAAAACAAGCCAGAATACGCTCGTTGAGAGCGCGCTTACTTTTGCAACATCTTTGGTATCTACATAGAGCCAGATTATCGCCAATACCGAAACTAAAGGAATAGACGCTAATAATGCGCCTGCAAAAGAGCTGCGCCTAGCGATTTCTGAGATCGCTAAAACCAAGAACGTTGTTACTGCGATTTTAGCTAGGTACTAGGAGTCTGTCGGTTTTAGGGGGATTGAAGCGAGGGAGTGGGAGAGTGAGTACAAATTTTCCCGATTTTAAGGCGCATAGTTATTCTACGCAACGAAAAATCGAGGAGATTTGGGCCGCTCTCCCACTTCCGCAGCCAATTCAACCTAAATCCGACAGACTCCTAGATCAATTAATAAACTTTTTTTCTGTCTAAGTAATTTAATTGCCAGTGTGATTTGCTGCTATATATTCACCGCCCAATGTCAGAAATACATAAAGCTTTTTCTTGGCAGGGTCAGTGATCTTTTCATTAATAAAAATAACAATCCACTCAGAGCGACCACTATAGTCCTTTTTCTCAGAAGAGCTTGCAGTTACTGATTCCCAGGTTTTATCTATTTTTCCTGTTACAACTAATGAGGCAATCGCTTTCTCCGCATTTTTTTCTGCAGTTTCTTTAGATGCTGGTGCTTGTGCATGGCTATGTCCATGATCATGTCCCGAACCAGCTGTAACAGGTGCGCAAAAGAATAGTGATGACAATATAAGTGTTGTTGCTAAAATCTTCATAAGTTTTCTCCAAATAGTATTAAATTGAATCGTGACTGCTTGATGTGTTGTCGTGTGAATGCCCTTGATCTGAACATCCTGCTGCGACAATAAGCAGAAAACCAAGTAGTAATAATTTTGTTTGTTTCATTAATGTTACATCCTTAATCAAAGGCTATCGTGAATAGTTTTTTTGAGAGTTTGTGCCGTTTTTTTTTGCAGAGTATCTACTTTTAAATC
>JAQICG010000307.1 GCA_027858635.1 Gammaproteobacteria bacterium
GTGCTGCTCTCCAACGGCAATCCAGCGGGGGCGGGCGATTACGCAGACGGGCGACACTGGTGCCAGTGGCAGGACCCGTTTAAAAAACCCTGTTATCTGTTTGCGCTGGTGGCGGGTGATCTGGCGCATATCGAAGATTATTTTAAAACCCTGTCGGGCAGGGACGTATGCCTGCGGATTTACGTGCAGCATCACAATATCGACCAGTGCGATCACGCCATGCGCTCACTGGTTAAATCCATGCAGTGGGATGAGCAGGTCTATGGCCGTGAATACGATCTGGATGTCTACAACGTCGTCGCGGTGGATGATTTCAATATGGGTGCGATGGAAAACAAGGGGCTGAATGTTTTCAATTCGAAATTCGTGCTGGCGAAAAAGCAGACCGCCACCGATATGGATTTCATCAATATCGAGTCGGTGATCGGACACGAGTATTTTCACAACTGGAGCGGCAATCGCGTTACCTGCCGCGACTCGTTCCAGCTCACCTTTAAAGAGGGCCTGACGGTTTTCCGCGACCAGCAGTTTACCGCCGACATGAACGCCGCGCCGCCCAAGCGTATTGACGACGTGAATATTTTACGCACCGCGCAGTTCCCCGAGGATGGCGGGCCGATGGCGCACCCGATCCAGCCCGACTCCTACCTGGAAATCAACAATTTTTATACCGCGACGGTTTACAGTAAGGGCGCTGAAGTGATCCGCATGATTCACACCATTGTCGGTGACAGCGGTTTCAGAAAAGGCATGGATCTCTATTTTGAGCGTCACGATGGACAGGCCGTGACCACCGAGGATTTTATCACGGCCATGGAAGCGGCAAATAAGATTGAACTGACCCAGTTCCGGCGCTGGTACAAACAGGCCGGCACGCCCGAGCTGACCGTTGCAGAAACTTATGACGCCGGCAAGCAGCAGTATGAACTGAGCCTGCAACAAACCACGCCGCCCACACCGGGGCAGGAAAGCAAGGCCGCTTTCGATATTCCAGTGCGGGTGGGTTTAATGGGGGTAGCGGGTGATGATCTGGAGGTGGTGCATGACGGCGTAAAAAACACCACGCACACCCTCCGCCTGATACAGGAACAGCAGCGTTTTGTTTTTGATGGGGTTAAAGAAAAACCGGTGCTGTCGATACTAAGAGGCTTTTCCGCGCCGGTAAAAATACATTTTGATCGTTCCGATGAAGAGCTGGCTTTCTGCGCCGCCAATGACAGCGATGGCTTTAATCGCTGGGATGCCGGACAGCAACTGGCGATGCGCATTATTTTGCAGATGGTGAATAATGCCGAACAGCAAACCGTACCGGATTATTTTGTTTCAGCCTGTCAGCAGATTTTACTCAACGAAGACCTCGACCCGGCCCTGTCCGCCAGAGCGCTGGCTCTGCCGTCACAGGCCTACATTTCAGAAATGATGGCTGTGGTTCGGGTCGATGCGATTCACCAGTCGCAGAAGTTTATGGAGCAGGCCCTGGGCGCTGCCCTGTTTGCAGACTGGCTGGCGGTGTATGAGCGATGTGAAGCGGTGGCGTACGATTTGTCGCCGGCCTCGATGGGCGCGCGGGCGTTAAAAAATACCGCGCTGTCCTACATGGTCGCCAGTAAAAATGAGCAGGCCGAAGCGCTGGCGCTCAGACAGTTTGAGCAGGCCGGCAATATGACCGATCAGCTGGCGGCATTTCGGGTGCTAGTGCACCATGCCTGTGACTCGCGTGACCGGGTAATTGCCGAGTTTTATCATCAGTGGCAACACGATCAGCTGGTGCTGGATAAGTGGTTTGTGATTCAGGCCACAGCGCCGCAGCCGGATACCCTGGAGAGGGTTGAGCAGCTGTTTGAGCACGACGATTTTGATTTGAAAAATCCGAATCGGGTGCGTTCGCTGCTGGGCGCATTCTGTTCGGGTAATCCGGTCTGTTTTCACGCTGTCAGCGGTGCGGGTTACCAGCTGCTGGGGCACTATATCGAGCAGCTCAATGACCTCAATCCGCAGATTGCGGCCCGGCTGACCACACCGCTGACGCGCTGGAAACGCTATGATCAGCAGCGACAGGCTCACATGACGACTGAGCTGGAGCGGTTAAAACAGCTGCCCAGGTTGTCGCGGCATGTCTACGAACTGCTCGATAAAAGTCTGGATTAACGCGGCATTTATCGCCTAACTAATCCGGTTTTCCTGTTTTTGAGGCAAAAAATAGCGGTGACTGCAAATAATAACCGTTTTTTTGGGGAAGATTTGCAGCACAGCGGCTACAATCAATAGCTAGGAGGCTGTCGGATTTAGGATGAATTGGCTGCGGAAGTAGGAGAACGGCCCAAATGTCCCCGATTTTTCGTTGCGTAGAATAACTATGCGCCTCAAAATCGGGAAAATTTGGGCTCACTCTCCCACTTCCTCGCTTCAATCCCCCTAAACCCGACAGCCTCCAAGTCAGATTATTCCTGTGCATGAATCTGAAACCTGCACAGATCACTGGAGTCGCCATTTATGAACAATATTTTTTCCCTCTTCGAAAACACACAAAAAGAAGAAGAGCGCCCCATCATCCTGCTGGCCGATGATGACCCGTCCATCCGCCTGATGATTCGGCATGTACTGGAAGCGGAAGAGTACGATATTGTCGAAGCTGAAGATGGCCTGGACGCCATCAGGGCGGTGGAAAAACAGCATCCGGCGCTGATTTTGCTGGATGCGGTCATGCCGGGGCTGGACGGTTTTGCCACCTGTAAACAGATTAAAGAACGGGGCCATGCCGACATCCCGGTGATTATGATTACCGGACTGGACGATGATGCTTCAGTCGAACGGGCCTATGATGTCGGTGCCATTGATTACATCACCAAACCGATTAAATGGGCGGTGCTCAAGCATCGGGTGCGCTCCATCGTCAACCGGGTCATGGCCGAGCGCAAAGTGCAGCGCCTGGAATATCGAGATACCCTCACCCAGCTGCCCAATCGTCTGTTATTTGTAGATCGTCTGGAACAGGCCATTGTCCGCGCTGAACGCCACCGTGAATCCATCGCCCTGATGTTGGTGGATATCGATGACTTCAAGCTGGTGAATGACTCCTTTGGCCATGAGGCCGGGGATAAATTGATCAAGGCGGTCGGCGATTTACTGTCAAAATCACTGCGCCGTGCCGATACCGTGGCGCGACTGGGCGGCGACGAATTTGCCATCATCATTGAAAATGTCGACGGTGACGATGATGCCATTTCCATCGCCGACAACCTGACAACAATCCTCAAACACAACGTACGTCTGGATGATCAGGAAACCTTTACCAGCGCTAGCGTGGGCATCGCCATGTTCCCCGACGACGGCATGGATGCGGGCACCCTGTTAAAAAATGCCGACACCGCCATGTTCCGCGCCAAGGAGCAGGGGCGGCGCTGTTTCCAGTTTTATAAGCCGGAAATGAGCGTCAACGCGATGGAGCGACTGGAGCTTGAAAACAGTATCCGCAAGGCCATCGACAACAACGAAATGGTGATTCATTACCAGCCGATCATCGATATTCACAACAACGAAGTGGTGGGAGTCGAAGCCCTGCTGCGCTGGCAGCACCCGGACAAAGGCATGGTTTATCCCGATGACTTTCTGCCGGTCGCGATAGACAGCGGCCTCATCGTTGCCATCGGTGAATGGATGATCAAGACCGTCTGCCACCAGTTGCGGGTGTGGAAAGAGGCGGGCATGGAAAACCAGAGTGTCTCGATTAATCTCACCACCAAACAATTCAAGGATCAGGACGTGGTCACGCTCTTCAAGCTGGCCATGGATGAGCACCGGATCGAAGGCGCTGAACTCAATATCGAAGTGACGGAAAAAACCTTGCTTGCAGGCGAAGGTGAAATTGAAGCCATTCTGGTGCAGTTACATGATATGGGAATGACCATCACGGTTGATGATTTCGGCATCGGATTTGCCTCACTGACCAATCTGAAAGACCTGCCGATTGACGTCGTTAAAATCGACGGCGCTTTTGTCGCGGGCATTCCCGACAATGAACACGACGTCGCCGTGGTTAACGCCATTGCCGGTTTAACCCGCGGCCTGAAGATGAAACTGCTGGCGGAAGGCGTAGAAAACGAACATCAGCTCAACCTGCTAAAAGGACTGGGCTGCCAGTATGCACAGGGTTTTTACTGGAGCAAAGCTTTGCCTGCTGACCAGTATGAACAATATTATCTGAACCGATTTTATAATTTAGGATGATTGTCGCGGGTTTTTAATTGTAAGTGTAAAAGCGTTCACTGCAGAGGCGCAGAGAGCGCTGAGAGAAATAAAATAATTGTTAAGTCATTTTTGAAATAATAACCATTATTTATGATTATAGGTGC
>JAQICG010000204.1 GCA_027858635.1 Gammaproteobacteria bacterium
CGGAAATTGTTGCCGCTGGAAAGCGCCACCACCCAGGGCGGTTACATCAGCGATGAAGCAATAACAGCCACCATATTACGGGTGACTGATCAGGACGGGCACATTCAGGTGCTGGCGGGTATTTTCTTTACCGAGATTGTGATCTGCTGCGGCTGCGGTGACGACCCCATGCTGGTCAACGCTTATGGCGAAATGCTCTTTTTAATCGACAAGTTAACGGCTGAAACAGAAGTTCGAATTGTGCAGGAATGAGTTCTGATTATTGAAACACTACGGATAGAAAACACTTTGTCCGCGAAGGACGCGAAAAGGTCAAAAAATTAATTAGTCCACAGATGCACACAGATGAACGCAGATAAAAAAATATTCAGTTCGGGAAAGTCGTCAAGGACACAAAAAAGCAATTAAAGTATAATTTTTTTGACCTTTTCGCGTCCTTCGCGGACATTTTTAAAGATTTTTCATTTCATCTGCGGACATTCATACATCTCACAGCTCGACAGTATCAGACGAGCTTCTGTCTTCCGCATCCTGCTTTGCGGCGTCGTTGCGCTTGTCCTGCAGTCGGCGGAAATATTTGCTATCAATATCATTGGTGATGTACTTGCCGTTAAAGCAGGAGCTGTCAAATTCACTGAGCGCCTTGTTGCCTTTTTTCACCGCTGCCTCCAGATCGTCCAGATCCTGATAAATCAACCAATCAGCGCCAATCAGCTCGCCAATTTCTTCCACGGTGCGGTTATGGGCGACAAATTCTTCCGGTGCCGGCATGTCGATGCCATAGACATTGGGATAACGCACCGGTGGCGCGGCTGAGGCCATATAAACTTTTTTCGCGCCTGCTTCGCGTGCCATCTGAATAATCTGCTTGGAAGTGGTGCCGCGCACAATTGAATCGTCGACCAGCAATACGTTCTTGCCCGAGAATTCCAGACCAATGGGGTTGAGTTTCTGGCGCACCGATTTCTTGCGCTCCTGCTGGCCCGGCATGATGTAGGTACGGCCAATATAGCGATTTTTAATGAAGCCTTCGCGGTATTTCACATTAAGGTGATAGGCCACTTCCAGCGCGGTGCTGCGACTAGTATCGGGAATAGGAATGACCACATCGATGTCGTGTTCGGGGCGTTCGCGCAGGATTTTTTGCACCAGCGTTTTACCCATACGCAGACGCGCCTTGTAGACCGAGACGTTATCAATAATGGAATCGGGCCGGGCAAAATAGACATACTCGAAAATACAGGGCACCAGTTTGGGATTTTCTGCGCACTGCCGGCTGTGTAACTGGCGGTCCTGATCAATGAAGATGGCTTCACCCGGTGCCAGATCGCGTACCAGTTCGAAACCCTGCGCCTGCAAGGCCACGCTTTCGGAGGCCACCATATATTCCACACCGGCTTCGGTTTCACGCTTGCCGTATACGATCGGGCGAATACCATGAGGGTCACGAAAGGCCAGTACGCCCCTGCCTACGATCATGGCAATGACTGCGTAGCCGCCCCGGCAACGACGGTGCACGGCGGAGACGGCCTTGAAAATTGCATCGCGATCAAAAGCCGGCCTGGCCAGAGTGGTCAATTCATGCGCGAACACATTGAGCAGAACTTCGGTATCAGACTCGGTATTGAGGTGGCGAAGATCTTCCATGAACAGCTCTTCTTTCAGCGTTTCGGTATTGGTGAGATTGCCGTTGTGCGCCAGTGTAATGCCATACGGGGAGTTGACGTAAAAAGGCTGCGCTTCCAGCGAGGATGAACAGCCGGCGGTGGGATAACGCACATGTGCGATGCCCATGTTGCCGACCAGCTTTTTGATGTGCTGACGGTAGAAAACATCGCGCACCAGACCGTTTGCTTTGCGCATGTAAAAACGGCCCTGGTCACAGGTGACGATGCCGGCAGCATCCTGACCTCGATGTTGCAAAACAGACAGGGATTCGTACAGATCAATATTGACCGGTGAATGACTAACGATACCAGCGATACCACACATAATTATTTTATCGTCCCTCCGGAAGATAATATATTTTCCGGAAAATAGGGTTTTAACATAAGGGTGAGTTTTTCAAAGCGTCCCAGCAATTCCGATGACTGCCACCAGTCCTGTTCGGGGAGTGGCGTCATGCTGCCGACCACTACAAAGACCACGACAATTAACATGCCACGCAAAAAACCAAAGAGCACACCGAAAATACGATCAGCGCCCGACAGTCCTGTCTTTTTTACAAATTGGGCGACGATGAAATTCACCAGCGCACCAAACATCAGAGTAAGTATAAATAACAGACCAAAACCCAGCGCCAGGCGCACCGCTTCGGATTCGATGCCCACCGGCAGAAGCGCGGCCAGGCGGGGCGCAAAAGTAGCAGATATCCAGATCGCTGCCAGCCAGGTCGTGAGCGATATGGCCTCTTTGACAAAGCCGCGCATCAAACTGAATAGCGCCGACAGAAAGATCACGAAAAGAATGATCACATCAACAACGGTCATGGTGTTCTGGTGTCTCCTGGAAAGAGGCTCATTATACGCATATGAATAAGCTGAATATACTCAAAAACGCTCTGCGTCGGTTTCATAGATGTAATCGTTAGCGGTGATTTTTCAGGGATGGCGGAGGATGAAGGCATCGATATTTTTTTCCGCCTTAAGCTTCGCCTTGATTTTTTCCAGCTGCGCTATTTCCAGCTCGGGGCCGATAAAGACCCGGTAACTTTTCTCACCGTTGCTGCGGCTGCTTTCGAGATAAGCGGTATAGCCCTGTTTGCGCAGAGTGGTACGGAAGGCCAGGGCATTGTCTTCCTGACTGAAGGTGCCGACCTGTAATGTCCAGGACTGGATCGGTTCGGACGGGCCCTCGGTACTGGCCTGCTCCTGCGTTTCCCGTCTCGCGTCCATCGGGGTTGGGATCACCGCAGGCTCGAGCTTTTCCTCTTCGACGATAGTAAACCGAGGTTTGGCGGGGATTTGTATGTCACGGTCATGACGTGAGCTATAACCATCACCGTCCAGCAAGGCCGGAAGCAGAATGACGCCCAGTGCCACCAGCACCACGGCACCGACCAGACGTTGTTGAAGTGTTTTATCCATAGTCCTAATTATGATTCAGCTTGATGATTTAGCATTGCCATTCGGGAGAAATAATCTATCGCCACAGCGACTGTGTAAAAAGAGCCCAGGATGATAATTCTATCCTCGGGTTGCGCATCGCGCAGAGCCGATTCTATGGCGACTTCGACCGTTAACTCAGCGCAAAGTTTAACATCAGCAGGCTGCTGAGTAAGCCGCGCATGGCTGTTTAATTTTTGCGTGAGCGTCGCGGCTATGGTTGCAGCCGATAAGCCGCGGGGATTTTCTTCCAGGCCTGCACAATACCAGTCGTCGGCAATCGGCAGTAGCAGCTCAATCACCTCATCGACAGGCTTGTCCGCCAGCATGGCCAGCACGATACGGGTCGAGCCTTGGACGTGTTGGGTCTGCAACTGGGCGACCAGCGCGGCCACGGCGTGCGGATTGTGGGCGACATCAACAATCACCTGCGGCTGTCGGTGCAGGGTTTCAAAACGGCCGCGCAGGCGTGCTTGCTGCAAACCCCGGCGAATATCTTCCAGGGTGATGGCCGGCTTTGATGCCACTCTGGATGCCAGCGCCTGCAACGCTACAATCGCGGTGGCGGCGTTACCGAGCTGAAATTCACCGGGCAGCGCGGGTGCGGGCAGATCCTGAATATCACCCAGCGGACTGATCAGGGTCCAGCGACCGGGCGATGAAGCTTCGACCCGGTAATGCTGTCCCAGCTGAAATAATGGCGCTGATTTTTGCGCTGCCGCCTCCAGCAGCATCGCCGGGGCATCGGTCTCGCCGCAGATCACCGGTTTTTGCTCGCGCATGATACCGGCCTTTTCCCGGGCAATGGCTTCGCGGTTATCACCCAGCCAGTCGGTGTGGTCCAGTGCAATCGAGGTGATTACCGAAACATCCGGCTCCATGACATTCACCGCATCCAGCCTGCCGCCCAGACCAACCTCCAGGATCACCAGATCAATGTCGGCGTGCATGAAGATTTCAATCGCCGCCAGAGTGCCGAATTCAAAATAGGTCAGCGTGACCTCATTTCTGGCCTGATCGATGCGCTCGAACGCCTGACATAAACGGGCATCATCGATGTTTTCACCGTCGAGTGTGATGCGTTCGTTATAGCTGAGAATGTGCGGCGAGGTATAACAGCCCACCTTCAAACCTGAGGCGCGGGCCATCGCCGCCAGCAGGCTCACCACCGAACCCTTGCCATTGGTGCCGGCGACCATGATCAGGGGGCAGGCAAATTCGCGCGCCAGCCCCATGCGCTGCATGACCTCGACCACACGCTCCAGGCCCAGATCGATTTCGACCGGGTTAAGCGTTGCCTGCCACTCCAGCCAGGCGTTGAGGCTGTTAAATCTCATAACGGCGTTTTAGCGCAGAGGTCGCAGAGGAAAACCATAAAAGGGTCGAGGATTGGTCATCGAGGGCCACGGAACATACGCATTTTTGATTCACCGCCTCATCGCAGGAACGACGTGGAGGAAGTGAACCGGGCTAACTAATGGACTGAGTGGCGGGGCGATTCGATAACATAAGGCACAGACTGGAGATGCGATCACGCACGTCACGGCGATCAACAATCATATCAATCGCGCCATGTTCCAGCAGAAACTCACTGCGCTGGAAGCCTTCCGGCAACTGTTCACGCACGGTCTGCTCGATCACGCGCGGGCCGGCAAAACCGATCAGGGCTTTGGGTTCGGCAATATTGACATCGCCCAGCATGGCGAAACTCGCTGAAACACCGCCCATGGTGGGTTCGGTGAGTACGGAAAAATAGGGCACTCTCTGCTTCGCCAGCTTGGCCAGCACCGCGCTGGTTTTTGCCATCTGCATCAGTGAATTCAACGCTTCCTGCATACGCGCGCCGCCCGAGGCGGAAAAGCAGATGAAGGTGATGTTTTCCGCCAGCGCCACATTCGCCGCCCGGACAAACTTCTCGCCGACGACCGAACCCATGGAGCCACCCATAAAACGGAAATCGAATGCCGCTGCAACTACTTCAACGCCTTTCACTTTGCCTTTCATGACAATCAGGGCGTCTTTTTCACCGCTGTTTTTCTGCGCGATCAGGAGCCGGTCTTTGTATTTTTTGGAATCCCTGAACTTGTACTTATCAATCGGCATGAGATTAATGGCAATCTCTTCGCGCGGCGACTCATCCAGAAACAGGTCAAGCCGGCGGCGTCCGAAAATGCGCATGTGCTGATTACACTTAGGGCAGACATCCTGATTACGCTCTAACTCGGCACGGTATAACACGGCGCTGCATGCGATACATTTGGTCCACAGCCCTTCGGGCACAGTACCTTTATTCCTCACTTCGGTACGAATTCGTGACGGCATTAATTTTTCAAACCAGCTCATGTGATGGGTCCTCTCATGGTCACCCGATTGCGGCCCTTGCAGGCAAATTATACTTTTGTTCGGTTGCTATCCATCGCTACACGCATGGATTGTAACAAAGCGGTTACATCTCTCGCAATTGTAGCCGTTTGTTCAGACTTATTGTCTTTTTGCGCGGCCATTTTATTGACAATGGCGCTACCGACAATCACCGCATCGGCGCAGCGCGAGACGCTGGCGGCGGTTTCGGCATTGCTGATGCCGAAACCGACGCCGATGGGTAGATCAATGTGCTTGCGGATCAGCGCCAGCCGTTCAGCTACGCCCGCCACATCCAGAGTGGCGGCACCGGTGACGCCCTTCAATGACACATAGTAGACAAAGCCGCTGGCCACGGCGGCGATTTTTTCCATGCGTGCTTCGGTGGTGGTCGGGGCGATAAGGAAAATCGGATCGAGCTGATGGGCGCGCAGTGCGGCAA
>JAQICG010000227.1 GCA_027858635.1 Gammaproteobacteria bacterium
GCCGCCGAAGCCGAAGTGGCGATAAGCCCTTCCGCTCGAAAAATAATGCGCGAGCAGGGCATTACCGCCGACATGATCGCGGGCAGCGGCAAGCATGGCCGTATTCTGAAAGAAGATATTCAGGCCTATATAGAGAGTAAAAACGCGCCGCAAAACAAACCTGAAGAACTCGCGCTGCAGACCAGCAAGGTTGACACGGCACCGCTGAAAAAAGCCGCTGCCGCCTATGACGAAATAGTCACCGGCACACGCCTCGAAAAGCGGGTGCCGATGACGCGCCTGCGCGCGCGCATCGCCGAACGCCTGCTGCACGCCCAGCAGAACGCGGCGATATTGACCACCTTCAACGAGGTCAACATGAAACCGATCATGGCGCTGCGGGAAAAGTACAAGGACAAGTTTCAGCACGAATACGACATCAAGCTGGGCTTCATGTCGTTTTTCATCAAGGCCGCGCTGGAGGCGCTGAAGAAATTCCCGGCGGTCAACGCCTCCATTGACGGCAACGACATTGTCTATCACGGTTATTACGACATCGGCATCGCCGTTTCCGGCGCCCGGGGCCTGGTGGTGCCGGTGCTGCGCAATGCCGAGGAGATGAGCATGGCTGAAATCGAACAGAGCGTGCTCGATTACGCCATAAAAGCGCGTGACAACAAATTAGGTCTTGAAGAGATCACCGGCGGCACCTTCACCATCTCCAACGGCGGCGTGTTTGGTTCCATGTTATCCACGCCGATACTCAATCCGCCGCAGAGCGCCATCCTGGGCATGCACACCATCAAGGAGCGCGCCATGGTGGTCGACGGCGAAATTGTTATTTTGCCGATGATGTATCTGGCGCTCTCCTATGATCACCGCATCATCGACGGCCGGGAAGCGGTACAGTTTCTGGTGACGATAAAAGAGATGCTGGAAGATCCTTCAAGAATGTTACTGGGCATCTAAGCCAACGCCGGAGTCAGCCATGAGCAAAAAATACGATGTAGTGGTTATTGGTGCCGGCCCGGCCGGTTACGTCGCCGCCATTCGTTGCGCGCAGCTGGGCCTGAGCGTGGCCTGCGTGGATGAATGGCACAACCGGGCGGGTGAATCTGCGCTCGGCGGCACCTGTTTGAACGTGGGCTGCATTCCCTCCAAAGCCCTGCTGGAATCTTCCCATTTGTTTGCGCTCTCGCAGAAGCAGTTCGAGGATCACGGTATCACGGCGGCAGAAAGCCGTATCGATGTACCGGCGATGATGGCGCGCAAGGACAGGGTGGTGAATGAGCTCACCCAGGGCATCAAGGCGCTGTTCAAGGCGAACAAGGTTAAATTTATTCATGGCCACGCGCGACTGGCGCAGGGCAAAAAAGTCGAGGTGCACGAGCGCGGCGGGAAAAAAATCATCGCCACGCTTGAGGCACAGAACATCATCCTGGCGTCAGGCTCGTCTTCGGTGCATCTGGATCATGCACCGCTGGATCACCAGTACATTGTCGATTCCCCCGGCGCACTGGAGATCGACGCCGTGCCCGAACGCCTCGGCAGCATCGGCGCCGGCGCCATCGGGCTGGAACTGGGCAGTGTCTGGTCGCGTCTGGGTTCGGAGGTGGTGCTGATCGAAGCCATGGACGAGTTTTTGAGCATTGTTGACCAGCAGATTTCACGTGCCGCTTTTCATAGCTATAAAAAACAGGGGCTGGATATCCGCATCAATGCGCGGCTGTTATCGGCCACGGTAAAAAACAACGAGGTGCAGGTCACCTACGAAGACAACCGTGGTGCCCAGCAGGTGACATTCGACAGACTGATTGTGGCGGTGGGCCGCAAACCCAACAGCGACACCATGTTCGGCGATGAGATCGAGCTGGAGTTCGATGAGCGCGCCTGTATTCATGTCAACAAACATTGCGAAACCAGCGTGCCCGGTATTTATGCCATCGGCGATATCGTGCGCGGGCCGATGCTGGCGCACAAGGGTTCCGAAGAGGGGGTGATGGTGGCTGAGCGCATCGCCGGGCAGGACTCAAGCGTGAATTATGATCATATCCCCTCGGTGATTTACAGCCATCCCGAAATCGCCTGGGTGGGTAAAACCGAGCAGGATTGCGAGGCCGAAGCCATACCGGTGAATATCGGGGTGTTCCCGATGAGCGCCAGCGGCCGTGCCAGAGCCATGGGCGACAGCGAAGGCATGGTGAAAATCATCGCCCACAAGGAGACCGACCGGGTGCTGGGCGTGCACATCTTTGCCGTCCAGGCGTCCGAGCTGATCGCGCAGGCGGTGACCGCGATGGCCATGCAGGCCAGCGCGGAAGACATCGCCCTCACCGTGTTTGCCCATCCCACCCTGTCTGAATCGCTGCACGAGGCCGCGCTGGCGGTGGGTCGACGCGCCATTCATATCAAGAACGGATAAAAAAGTTTTATAATACCGCCGCATAATCAACCCATTTCATTTCGAGCCGAGGTTTGAAGTGATGCAACAAAAACAGCCGGGATACCCATACAGCGCATGAACTTACACGAATATCAGGCAAAAAAAGTCTTTGTCGATTACGACCTGCCGGTCCCCAATAATCAGGTGGTGCAGGCCTCCACCGACGTGACTGCGGCGGGGAGCGCGCTGAAGGGTGAGCGCTGGGTGGTCAAGGCCCAGGTGCACGCCGGTGGTCGCGGCAAGGCGGGCGGCGTCAAACTGGTGGATGATGTTGAAACGCTCAAACGCACCGTGGGCGAGATGCTGGGCTCGCATCTGGTCACTATACAGACCGGCGCTGCGGGTCAGCCGGTGAATCATGTTTTGATTGAAGAAACCTGCGACATCGCCCGCGAACTCTATCTTGGCGCGGTGGTCGATCGCGCCACGCGCCGAGTGGTACTGATGGCCTCCACCGAAGGCGGCATGGAGATCGAAAAAGTGGCGGAAGAGACGCCGGAAAAAATCCTCAAAACCAGCATCAATCCGATCACCGGCTTGCAGCCGTTTCAGGGACGGCAGCTGGCTTTTGGTCTGGGGCTGGAAGGCGAGCAGTTAAAACAGTTTGCAAAAATACTCGCC
>JAQICG010000319.1 GCA_027858635.1 Gammaproteobacteria bacterium
AACGATGTGATATCGGCCAGAGGCATCTGTCCCAGCACTTCGAACAACTGTACAGGCAGCTCGGCATCTTTCGCCTTGTTGAGGCCATTCATCACCTGATCGATAGCGGTGGTGCCAAAGGCGGTCATCCAGAACACCGATACCGTGGAGGGAACCAGCAGTACCGCGACGAGAAATTCACGCACCGAACGGCCACGGCTGATACGGGCTATGAACATGCCGACGAAAGGTGACCAGCTGATCCACCAGGCCCAGTAAAACGAGGTCCAGCCCTGGCTGAAATTGGCATCTTCACGTCCGAACGGATTCGACAGGAAGGGCAGTTCAATCAGATAATGCCCCAGGTTGGTGAAAAAGCCAGTGGCGATCATCAGCGTGGGGCCAACAAACACTACAAACATCAGCAGCAGAAATGCCAGCACCATGTTGATTTCAGACAGCCGCTTAACGCCCTTGTCGACACCGGCAAGGATGGAAACCAGTGCGACAGCGGTGATGCCTACAATCAGCAGTACCAGTGTGGTGTTACCTGAGGGTATACCAAACAGATGATTGAGCCCCGAGGCCGCCTGCTGTGCGCCAATGCCCAGAGAAGTTGCCAGGCCGAACAGCGTTGCAAACACCGCCAGAATGTCGATGATATGCCCGGGCCATCCCCAGATGCGCTCACCCAGTATGGGATAAAAGATTGAGCGTACCGTCAAAGGCAGGCCCTTGTTGTAGGAAAAAATGGCCAGAGAAAGCGCCACGATGGCATAGATTGCCCAGGGGTGCAGACCCCAGTGGAAGATAGTCGCAGCCATACCCAGGCGCATTGCGGCCTGTTGATCACCGGCGGCGGCACCCAGAGGCGCCCAGTCGGTGCGTACTCCGGCGTCGCCCATGGTGATGCCGCCCAATGAAGTACCATAGTGGGTCAACGGTTCAGACACACCGTAGAACATCAGGCCTACACCCATGCCTGCGGCAAACAGCATCGAAAACCAGGAGAGGTAGGAGAAATCCGCTGCGGCTTCGGCGCCCCCAATGCGTACTCTGCCTAACGGCGAAACAATCAATGCCAGACAGGCCAGCAGAAAGATATTCCCCGCCAGCAAAAAGAACCAGGAAAGATTGCTCGTGACCCAGCCGCGCATGTCATTGAATATCGGGCCGGTCACATCCGGCAGTGCCAGAGTGATAATGACGAAGGCCAGAATAAACAGGGAGGAAAAAACGAAGACAGCACTGTGAATGTCGATGTTGACGCCGAATTTACTGGTACTGTAATTGTCCTGGCCAATCTTGTAATCGGTATCGATCAGATTGGCAGCACCTTCCGGTGCCGGAACGCCGATGGAGGGAGTGTGATCATCTATTTCAGGTTTGTTTGCCATGAGTCTCTCTTTTTATTGGTATGAAGTCTTACGGACGTACAAGGAAGACCGATACGTTAGTGTGCGAAGCCACTTTACTGCCGTTAGCCGGCATAATCGCATCGATATGGTGGGGCAGATGGGTACCCATCACCACCAGATCCGCTTCTGAATCTTTGATGGCCTGCAGCAGAATGTCATCAAGGTCGGTGACCGGATCGTGGCTGTTGTAAACCGCCGCAGTCGGCGGATGGCCGTTGTCGGGAGCGTGCTCGCTAGCGAATTTTATGAGTTTCTCTTTGTATTCTTCCGGTGTGCGTGCCACTTCACTGGGCTGAGAAGTCGTCACGCCCACGTAGCACAGGGGTGCGTTGTAATGTCGAGCCATATCGGCAGCGACCGTGAGTGATTTCTCCAACGCATCAAGATGCGCAAGATCCACCGGGACCATTATTTTTTTGAACATACAGTTAGCGCCTCTTTGGTTGCTTAACAATTCCGTATCAGGGTTTCGCCCCGCTTTTAGATCAAAGCGGGACGAAACGATTGATTTTCCATTTATCAGAAGTAGTAATCGATCGATGTGTATAAGGCATCGAAATCGGCTTCATAAATGTCACCATCACGGCTAATGTCGCCGGTGCTGGTGAGGTATTCCAGGTAGATCCAGCCCGGTCCATATTTGTAGCGGGCACCGGGAGCAAATGCGGTGACCGCATCAGCAGTGTTACCGGTAGTATCGGTGTCGGCCCAGGTAGCATCGATATAGGTAAACCAGCGCTCACTCACCGCGTAGCCAAGATTTACGGCCGCGCGCTGATTTTTGATTTCTGTAGTCACGCCGGTCGCGTCAGGGATGTTGCGTTCGACACCGAGCCATTGCGCTTTTACTGAAAACTTATCGAAGCTACCGTTGTAGTGAATGTTCCAGGCGCTATGGTCACCGCTGATTTCTGCCGCTGAGATAGTTGCCGCATCAGTACCAATGTGTTCTAAATTCTGAAGATCACCGCTTTGCAAGGAGACGCCCACCCACTGCTGATCGGCGATGCGAAAATCGACATTGCCGACGAAGGTATGGAGTTTGCGATAGGTTGTTGAAGA
>JAQICG010000034.1 GCA_027858635.1 Gammaproteobacteria bacterium
CGTTGACAAACCCGGGGATGGAATGAATTTGAATAGCCAATTTTAGGTTAGCCCCAGCGGGGCAAACTTCAAGGGGTGCCCCTTAAAAATAAACTAATAAAAAACAGCCCGAAAGGGCCGTTTTTTATTTATGCTTAATGGAAATCTTATGCAGCTTTACGTCGTGCAACACCCGCCAGGCCCAGTAAGCCTGAACCAAACAACCAGACTGCAGCAGGTACTGGTACTGCTGTCAAAGTAGCCGCCTCCCAATGAGCAGCGAGCAAATAGTCTGTTGTTACTTTATTGTTACCATTACCAATAGTTACAGAACGATCCGCCAGAACGTATAGACCGGCTGAATCAAACTCTTCAGGGGCGCCATTAATTCCAAACAACGCGCCAAAGTTAAAATCAACCATCACGCCATCGTTAAATGCGATTGAAGCATTAAGCGCACTGTCCATTGACTGGTCGAATGAAAATGAACCCGCTGTAATAGCCAGTGTATTATCGCCAGTGAAATAGAAGGTCTCATAACCGTTGCCTGTATAACTTGCCGTATCCAAGGTCAGGTCAGCAGTGATAGTGTTACCTGCACTCAGTCCACCCCAGTTTAGCGCGCCATCGACAGTGCCGTTAACCGTCAGGTTAATCAGTGCAGCATTGGCACTTCCTGAAATTAGTATTAATAAACAAAGTATAGATTTAATTTTTTTCATTTTTATTGCCTCAAATAGAGCCACTTTATATTGTTACAGACCTTGTTCGTCACATTTAGCTTTTACAGCATCATACCCGGCCTGGGCTTGTGCATCTGTAATAGTCTGATTGTTGACGATGAATGGAGATACATTCAAGTTAAGGTAACCGCAACCAGGAGTAGGACGAGTATCTACACGTGCAAAGTTTGTTGTTGTACCGTACTGGATAAAACTACCATTTGAGTCACTGAATCTCATGCAATTAGAAGTGGTGACGATTGCATCTAAATCAGCCTGAGTAAAGCATCCAAAGTTTGGTGATGTACAGGGCATATCTGGATCACCCGCCTGTTTTTTCTTATTGTAATTTGCAAGAATTTTTGTGCTAGGTGGGTTTTTATCAAAGGTATCCAGATCTTGTGCTTCGCAATAGGCGACGCACAGGCCGTAAAGACCGCCAGTGCCACCCTGGAGTGAATCACAGACACCTTCATTAGCAGGTGTTTCGCCATCAGGTGTGGTTGCGCTAGCTGAACCACTAAATGAGACGAGCGCCACAGAAAAGACAAAACCGAATGCGGCTAAACATTGTTTAGTAAACATTTTATACTCCTTTTTTATTCACATTTATATTGCACGTATCCATACATATTTGTTTTTATTCTTATTACAAATAACCTGGAAACAAGTGCCTTGCAGGATATATAGCAAAAAATAAGCCAACTACACTAACCTATTGATGTTTAGTGTTTATTTGTAACGTACAAATATTAGCTTTGATTAATAATGTAGTCTAAACCGACAAATAAGTTCATAAAAGCGTTAATTTTATAATGCGTCTAAGAATGTTAAATATAATAAATTCAACAGGTTATACAGGTAAATCTAGAATTAATGGCTATTAGTAAAATAATCCGACATTTATCAGGTAACCCCCCGAGGGGGGATGCCCTGGAAGGAAAAATCTGAAGAATTTATCCCGCGATCACAATTTCCTACAAGATCAGGACAAGTAAAAGAATTATCAGAAGCAGTTCGACCGTGCTAATACCTGCACCGACAATCAGTTCATCGATATGACCATTGAGCTGCGTGACTTCCTCAGGTGTCAGCTGATTAACACGTGCGAGAGATTCTTCAGAATCAACGCCGTGCGCTATCAGTTGCTGCTGAACATCATCGCGCGCCAGCAGGTTTGTTAACCGCGTGCGCTCGGAATCCAGCAAAACGTCTGAATTGCCAACAATGGCTGCCTGTGCGGTTGCCATGTGCATTAAAAACACACTAAGGATAGTGAATAAAAAAGCTGATTTTTTTAACATGTACATAATGCGTTTTCCTTTAATCAGATGGGAGATGGAGTGCTATATGGTCTTGAGTATACAAGACTTGTTTTTATCGATATGCATAGTATTAGTGAACAATCTTGTTTACCCACAGCGATAAAGCATGATACTCGCTTCTGAAATATGCGTCCGATTTTATTCTTAACAGTATGTAGAGCCGAATTGTGTTATTTCGGCAGTGGTAATTTTTTGTTTTGACGTTTTAGCGGTGGAGTGTATACGGGGCATACCTTCGTGTGATTATTAACCTTCATAAAAGTCATAGTATTATGGGTAGTGGGTATTATGCGGCGCATCCATGCGCCTTACCCTTCGGGCGCGCTGCGCTCATGCAAATTTAATCC
>JAQICG010000245.1 GCA_027858635.1 Gammaproteobacteria bacterium
CGTCCTTGGCGTTTTTAGCGGGTATGTTTTGATTTTGACTTTGTCCACGTCCATCTGCGAACATTAGTTTACATTTTTGGTGTTTTTTGCGGGTATCATATCGAAACTATTTCGTTTTAATAATTGAAGAAGAAAGCAGTAATTATGACAAAAAAATATTTCGGCACGGACGGTATTCGCGGCAAGGTCGGTGAGGGTTTGATGACTGCGGATCAGGTGCTCAAGTTAGGCTGGGCCGTGGGGAGGGTGTTGGCGTGTCAGGGCAAGAAGCTGGTGGTGATTGGCAAAGATACGCGTATTTCAGGTTATATGTTTGAATCGGCGTTAGAGGCGGGACTGTCTGCGGCCGGGGTCGATGTGCGTTTGCTGGGGCCGATGCCTACGCCAGGAGTGGCTTATTTGACGCGCACACTGCACGCCTCCGCTGGCGTGGTTATCAGTGCCTCGCACAATCCCTTCTACGATAACGGGCTGAAGTTTTTCTCTCCCGAGGGCTGCAAACTGGACGATGAGCTGGAGTATCAGATCGAAGCCATGTTTGAATCACCGATGACCACGGTAGATTCGTTCGAACTGGGCAAAGCGCAACGCGTACCCGATGCTCAGGGACGTTATATTGAGGCGTGCAAAGCCTCAATTCCTTTAACGAGCACTCTTGCCGGCATGAATATCGTAATTGACTGTGCGCATGGCGCAACCTACAACATTGCGCCACAGGTGCTGGAGGAGCTGGGCGCCAATGTGGTCAGCGAAGGCGCAGAGCCCGATGGCATCAATATTAATGCTTATCGCGGCTCCACCCATCCGGAATTCCTGCAACGTGCGGTGCTACAGCAGGGCGCGGATCTGGGTATTGCCCTGGACGGCGATGGTGATCGTATGCTCATGGTGGATGCGGAAGGCGAGATCGTTGACGGCGATGAGCTGCTGTATATCATCGCACGCGCCCGACTGTACGCCGGTGATGACATTAAAGGCGTGGTCGGCACGCTGATGAGCAATATGGGGCTGGAGCTTGCGGTCAAGGCCATGGGGCTGGAATTCGAACGCGCCGATGTAGGTGATCGCTATGTGCTCGAACGTCTCAAGGAGAAGGGCTGGGTGCTGGGCGGTGAGTCATCAGGGCATATTATCTGTCTGGATCGGACCACCACGGGTGATGGCATTGTCTCCGCCCTGCAGGTTTTGGCCTACTTGTCTGAAACTGGGCAGACCTTGCGTGAAGCGGGGGCAGGGATGAAAAAAATGCCAATGCTGATGATCAATGTCGCTTTCAAGGGCGACAGTCGTCCGCTCGAATCTGAAAGTGTAAAACGGGCGGTGCAGCAGGCTGAAGAGCAGCTGCAAGATCGGGGCAGGGTGTTATTGCGGGCTTCAGGTACCGAGCCGTTGATTCGGGTCATGGTGGAATGTGAGGACGAAATGCTGGTTAATACGCTCACGCAGAAAATTGCCGATGCGGTGGCGGCGGCTTGATTTATAAGGCTTTGTTGTTGTGATTGCAGGAATGTTTACTGCCGGCCGCTGATTAACGAGCTATCATTATTGATTTATTGGGTGCCGACAGGTATCCTTTGCCACCTTTGAATATAGCGGAGTAAGTAATGCGCCAGCCTATGGTAGCGGGTAACTGGAAAATGAATGGTTCCAGTGACAGCATAAAAGAACTGATTACGGGTATAAAAGCAGGCGTCGGCGAAGCCAATGCTGAAGTCGTGGTGTGCCCTCCGTTTGTCTATATTCCCATGGTGGCAGAGGTTGTTGCAGGTACAGCGATTAAACTGGGCGCGCAAAATATGTGTGCTCAGGATGCAGGTGCCCATACTGGCGAAGTCTCCGGCCCCATGCTGAAAGATGTGGGCTGTGAGTATGTCATTATCGGTCATTCCGAGCGCCGCGCCATGTACGGCGAAACCGATGAAGTGACCGCTGATAAATACAGCGCCGTATTGAAGAATGGCCTCAAGCCCATCTTCTGTATTGGCGAAACACTGGAAGAGCGTGAGCAGGGCATTACTGAACAGGTCGTGGCTCACCAGCTGGATGCTATTTTAAAAACAGCGGGTGCCGCCTCTCTGGCCAATGCTGTGCTGGCTTACGAGCCGGTCTGGGCGATTGGCACCGGTAAAACGGCATCACCCGAGCAGGCGCAGGAAGTACACGCTTTTATTCGCAGTAAAATCGCGAAAGAAGATGCGGTCATTGCTGAAGGTCTGAGAATTTTATACGGCGGCAGCATGAATCCGGCGAATGCCGCGGAACTAAGATCACAGTCTGATATTGACGGTGGTTTGATCGGCGGCGCATCACTCAAGGCCGATGACTTTTTGGCTATTTGCGTAGCAGGACAAGGATAATTATTGTGAACTTAGACGTTATTTTACTGGTTTTACAGGTTTTTCTGGCGCTGGGCATCATTGCGCTAATACTTTTGCAGAAAGGCAAGGGCGCAGGCGAAGGTGCGGCCTTCGGTGGTGGCGGTGCTTCCACAGTATTCGGTGCCAGCGGCTCCTCCAACTTTTTAAGCAAGTCGACCGCCATTCTGGCTGTCTGCTTTTTTATCAATAGCCTGGCTTTGGCTTATCTGGCTGGAAATCGTGATGATCCCACCAGCGTTATTGATACCATTGAGACACCCGCAGAAAGTAGAGTTGATACTAAACGTGAGGCAGATGCGATTGGTGGTGATAATGTACCGCCGGCCGTGGATGAGCCCGTCGAAAGCGATGTGCCACCTGCCGCAGATTAAGATAGAGCTCTATAATATAAAAGAATACAGCCGATGTGGTGGAATTGGTAGACACGCACGCTTGAGGGGCGTGTGGCGCAAGCTGTGCCGGTTCGACTCCGGCCATCGGCACCAAATTTGGTAATGGAAAGGGTGCTCTGGTAGAGTGCCTGACAAGGATAGTTAACATTACCTGAATCCGTGGCTTAACCGCGGCGCCTGGCACAAGCTCTTGATTCCACAGCGGATCAAAAAATGCCCGCTTAACCTAAGGTTGAAGCTAAGATTTTTTGAAGCCCCTGTGAAACCAATATCTTGCACCATGCATCCACGTTTAAACCACGGTTTCAGGAATTACAAAAAATAACGAGCTGGCTGAAAAGCGCTGATTTCGTGGAGTTGAAATGCTAGAGAATTATTTGCCAGTACTGGTTTTTCTCGCTATTGGCTTAATGGTCGGTATCGGTCCCATTTTTCTGGGTGGTTATTTGTTGGCGCCGCATAAGCCGGATACCGCCAAGAACTCGCCTTTCGAATGCGGTTTCGAAGCGTTTGAAGACTCGCGCATGAAATTCGACGTGCGCTACTACCTGGTCGCTATTCTTTTTATCATCTTCGATCTGGAAATCGCCTTTCTTTTCCCTTGGGCCATCGTGCTGGATGAGATCGGCATGTTCGGTATGGTCGCCATGGGCATCTTCCTGGGCATCCTGATTATCGGCTTTATCTACGAGTGGAAAAAAGGAGCGCTGGAATGGGAATAGAAGGCAAACTGGATAAAGGTTTTGTAACCACCTCCGCCGACTCTCTCATTAACTGGGCGCGCACCGGTTCGCTCTGGCCGATGACCTTTGGTCTGGCCTGCTGCGCGGTTGAAATGATGCAGGCGGGTGCTTCACGTTATGACCTCGACCGCTTCGGCATTCTGTTTCGCCCCAGCCCACGTCAGTCCGACGTCATGATTGTTGCCGGCACACTGTGCAACAAGATGGCACCGGCCCTGCGTAAAGTCTATGACCAGATGGCAGAGCCGCGTTGGGTGATCTCCATGGGATCATGCGCCAACGGCGGCGGTTACTATCATTATTCCTACTCGGTGGTGCGCGGTTGTGACCGAATTGTTCCTGTCGATATCTATGTTCCCGGTTGTCCGCCGACTGCAGAAGCGCTGCTCTACGGCATCATACAGTTGCAGAACAAGATTCGCCGCACCAATACCATTGCGCGCTAGTTTCCGGGAATCTTGATGCCAACACCCATTCAACAATTATCGGATCGCTTGCAGCAGGCATTCGGGTCCATGTTGCAGTCCAGTATCATCGCCTTGAAAGAGCTGACCATTGAAGTCGCCCCCGAGGATCTATCCGCTGTCGCAACAACACTGCGAGATGACCCGCAGTTTGCCTTTGAGCAATTGATTGATGTTTGCGGTGTGGATTACTCTGAATACGGCGCCACTGAATGGGATACGGATAAACCTTCGTCCACCGGTTTCAGCCGTGCCGCTACCGAATCCACCGGCGCGCGTTTGCGCTTTGGGGATGAGCCGGGCTATGTCAGCCATGAGCGCCCGCGATTCGCCGCGGTTTATCACCTGCTGTCGATTACCCATAATATCCGGCTGCGCCTGCGGGTTTATTGCGAGGATGAACATGCACCGAGGGTGCCATCGGTGATTACGGTATGGCCGGTAGCTAACTGGTTTGAGCGTGAAGCTTTTGACCTGTTCGGCATCATGTTTGAAGGTCACCCCGACCTGCGCCGCATTCTGACCGACTACGGTTTTGTTGGTCATCCTTTCCGCAAGGATTTCCCGCTGATCGGGCATGTGGAAATGCGTTATGACGAAGCGCAGAAACGCGTTATCTATCAGCCTGTCAGTATCGAGCCGCGCGTGCTCGTGCCTCGTGTCATTCGTGAAGATACACACCATACCGAAACGGAAACTCCAGTAGCGAGTGCGGATAATTCTGATGCCTGAGATTCGTAATTACACCTTGAACTTTGGTCCTCAGCATCCGGCTGCACACGGGGTGCTGCGACTGGTGCTGGAGATGGATGGCGAAGTCATTCAGCGCGCCGACCCGCACGTTGGTCTGCTGCATCGGGCCACCGAAAAACTGGTAGAGTCAAAGCCCTATAATCAGAGTATCGGTTACATGGATCGGCTCGATTACGTCTCCATGATGTGTAACGAGCACAGCTATGTGCTGGCGATGGAAAAGATGTTGGGCGTGGAATGCCCTGAACGGGCGCAATACATCCGCGTGATGTTCGATGAAATTACCCGCATTCTTAATCATCTGTTATGGATCGGAGCACATGCGCTGGATGTGGGGGCGATGACCATGTTCCTGTATGCATTTCGTGAGCGTGAAGATTTGATGGATGCCTACGAGGCGGTTTCCGGTGCGCGACTGCACGCTACCTACTATCGTCCCGGTGGTGTGGCGCGTGATATGCCCGACACCATGCCGCAGTACAAGACATCGAAGTGGCACAATAAACGTGAAGTCGGCAAGCTCAACGAGAACCGTCAGGGTTCACTGCTCGACTTTCTAGAAGACTTTACCGACCGCTTCCCCAAATGCGTTGATGAATACGAAACCCTGCTCACCGATAACCGTATATGGAAGCAGCGTACCGTTGATATCGGTATTGTCACGCCGGAGCGCGCCCTGGCACTGGGCTTCACCGGACCGATGCTGCGCGGCTCCGGCATTGCCTGGGACCTGCGCAAGAAGCAACCATACGAAGTTTATGATCGCATGGATTTCGACATTCCCATCGGCACCAACGGCGACTGTTATGATCGTTATCTGGTGCGCATTGAAGAGTTCCGCCAGTCCAATCGCATCATCAAACAATGCATTAAATGGCTGCGCGAAAATGAAGGCCCGGTGATGTTGCAGGATCATAAGGTTACTCCGCCTAGTCGCGAAGGCATGAAGGCGGATATGGAAGCGCTGATCCATCATTTCAAACTGTTCACCGAAGGATTCTGCCTGCCTGAGGGCGAGGCATATGCCGCAGTTGAGCACCCCAAAGGCGAATTCGGCATTTACCTGGTTTCCGACGGCGCGAACAAACCCTACCGTATGAAGATTCGCGCGCCCGGTTTTGTGCATATTTCCGCTTTGGATGAAATGACCCGGGGTCACATGCTGGCCGATGTGGTCGCCATTATCGGCACCCAGGACATCGTGTTTGGTGAGGTGGATCGTTAAGTTTATGAGTACGACAAATACACAATTATCCAAACATGCCTGTGAGCACATTGATGCGCTGCTCGGCAAGTTTCCCGCAGACAAAAAAAAATCGGCCCTGCTGGGCGCACTGAGTGTGGTGCAGCATGAGAATCAGGGTTTCCTGACGGAAGCGCTGATGGATGCGGTGGCGGATTATCTCAATCTGGCCAAAATCGAAGTCTACGAGGTCGCCAGTTTTTATTCGATGTACGAGCTGAAACCGGTGGCGCGTCACAACGTGGCGATCTGCACCAACATCTGCTGTATGTTGATGGGGTCACAGACCATTGTCGATCATGTGGAGAAACAACTCGGCATCAAGCTGGGTGAGAGCACCGCCGATAATCGCATTTATCTCAAAGTTGAAGAAGAGTGTCTGGCCGCCTGTGCCGGAGGACCGATGATGCAGGTCGATCACGTTTATCACGAAAATCTCACGCCTGAAAAAGTCGATGAGATTCTGGACGGGCTGGAATAATGGCAAAAATAACGACCCCTCAGGTTTGCTATGCGACGCTACAGTTTGCCGACCAGCCCTGGTCCTATGAAAACTATCTGAAAGTCGGCGGTTACGAAGCGTGGCGCAAAATTCTGACTGAGAAAATCACCCCCGAAGAGGTCATCAATGAAGTTAAGGCTTCTGGCCTGCGGGGCCGGGGCGGTGCCGGTTTTCCCACCGGCCTGAAATGGAGCTTTATGCCGCGTACCGCACCGGTGCAGAAATATCTGGTCTGTAATTCGGACGAAAGCGAGCCGGGTACCTGTAAAGACCGGGACATCCTACGCTTTAATCCGCACGCGCTGGTCGAAGGCATGGCGATTGCCTGTTATGCCATGGGGGCCGATACCGGTTACAACTATATGCGTGGCGAATTTATGGATGAACCGGCGAAGCATTTTCAGCTGGCGCTGGACGAAGCCTATAAAAACGGTCTGCTGGGCGAAAATATTCTGGGCACCGAGGTCACGGTTAATCTCTACGCCTCGCTGGGTGCCGGTGCCTATATCTGCGGTGAAGAGACCGCCCTGCTGAATTCGTTGGAAGGCGAGCGCGGACTGCCGCGATTCAAGCCACCCTTTCCGGCCAACTTCGGCCTGTACGGCAAACCCACCACCATTAACAATACCGAAACCCTCTCTTCGGTGCCGGCCATCATCCGCAATGGCGGTCAGTGGTTTGCCGATCTGGGTATTCCCAATAATGGCGGCGTTAAATTATTTTCAGTATCGGGCCACGTCGGTGCGCCGGGTAATTTTGAAGTGCCCATGGGGACCCCCTTCAAGGATCTGCTGGCCATGGCCGGCGGCGTGCGCGGCGGTAAAAGACTGAAAGCGGTGATACCCGGCGGCTCATCCGTGCCGGTGGTGCCGGGCGACATTATGATGGCAGCGAACATGGATTATGATTCGGTCGTGGCCGCCGGCTCCATGCTGGGTTCGGGCGCGGTCATCGTCATGGACGAAAGCACCGATATGGTAAAAGCCTTGCAGCGTATCTCCCGTTTCTACTATTCGGAGTCCTGTGGTCAATGTACTCCCTGCCGCGAAGGCACGGGCTGGCTCTACCGCATGTTGACGCGCATCGTGGAAGGCAAGGGCACGCACGAAGAGATCGCCCGGCTGGACGACGTCGCCAGCAAAATCGAAGGTCGGACGATCTGCGCCCTAGGCGATGCCGCGGCGATGCCGGTGCGCAGTTTTCTGAAACACTTTAGAGAAGAATTTGAATACTATGTGGATCACAAGAGAAGCATGGTAAAGGTAGCGTGATGACAGAAGAACTGGTAACAATTACGGTCGATGGTCAGGAACTGAAAGCGCCGAAAGGGGCGATGCTGATCAGTGTCACCGACAGGGAAAATATTCGCGTGCCCCGTTTCTGTTATCACGAGAAACTGTCGGTGGCGGCGAACTGCCGCATGTGCCTGGTGGAAGTGGAAAAAGCGCCCAAACCGCTGCCCGCCTGTGCCACGCCGATCATGGAAGGCATGGTGGTGCATACCCGTTCTGCGGCGGCCAAAGCGGCGCAGCAGTCGGTGATGGAGTTTCTGCTCATCAATCATCCTCTGGACTGCCCGATCTGTGATCAGGGTGGAGAGTGTGAATTGCAGGATGTGGCCATGGCCTATGGCCAGGATGCCTCGCAGTATACTGAAACCAAACGCGTTGTTTTTGATAAAAGCATCGGCCCGCTGATTGCCACTGAACTGACTCGCTGCATCCACTGCACCCGCTGTGTGCGTTTCGGTGAGGAGATTGCCGGAGTGCGCGAACTGGGCATGACCAGTCGCGGCGAACACGCCCGCATCGCTACCTTCATGAATTCGGCGGTGACGTCCGAGCTGTCGGGTAACGTGATCGACCTCTGCCCGGTAGGTGCCTTAACCGCCAAGCCTTCGCGCTATTCAGCGCGTGCCTGGGAGATGATCCAGCATGCATCCATAGCGCCACACGACTGTGTCGGCTCCAATATTTTTGTGCACACTTTCCGCAATGATGTGGTGCGCGTGGTGCCCCGCGATAACGAAAGCATTAATGAAGTCTGGATTTCAGACCGCGACCGTTTCAGCTATGAGGGCGTCGACAGTGCAGAGCGCCTGACCACGCCCATGGTTAAACATAACGGTGAGTGGAAGGCGACCGACTGGGATACCGCCATGGGCGTTGCCAGTGACCGCATCAAGGCGTTGCTCGAAGACGAAGCGGCGGGTGCGGATACAATCGCCGCGCTGGTCTCGCCCGGCTCCACACTGGAAGAGCTCTATCTGGCGCAGAAACTGATGCGCTCCATGGGCAGCGGCAATATCGATCATCGTCTGCGCCAGAGCGATTTCAGTGATCAGGACATGGCTCCGGTGATGCCCTGGCTGGGACAGAATATCGAAGACCTCGAGGCGCTGAATGCGGCGCTTCTGATCGGTTCCAATGTGCGCAAAGAGCAGCCCATAATCGGGCACCGCCTGAGAAAGGCCGTGGTGAACCACGGCGCGCAAATCAGTTTTATCAATCCGCGTGCTTACGAAATTAATTTCCCGGTGGCCAATAGTATTGCGGTGGCGCAGCAGCATTTGGCCGGTGAGCTGGCACTGGTTGCCGCCGCGGCCTACAAAGCCTCCAAACATGCCATGGCGGCGCATCTGAAGAAAATGCTGACCGGCCTGAAACCCGACGAGACGCATAAGGCCATCGTGGCGCAGTTGAAATCAGCCGAAAAGAGTACGGTGCTGCTGGGCAATCTGGCCGCCATGCATCCCAACTACTCGGCGCTAAGGGCACTGGCCGGGGCCATCGCCACGGAAACCGACAGCGTGCTGGGCTATTTAAGCGAAGGCGCTAATAGCGCAGGCGCGTGGTTAGCGGGTGCGGTGCCGCATCGCGGCGTAGCCGGTGCTGCTGCGGCTCCTGAAGCGCAAACGGAGGAGGCCGAGAGTGATGCGGCTGAAGCGGCGGGCGTCGTTACCGGCTACCATGCCGGCGAGCTAAAAAACCGGTCGCCCTCAGCGGTGATTCTGCTCAATGTGGAACCCGATCTGGATAGCGTGCATGCAATAAGCCCCGCCCTGGAGCAGGCCGACATGGTGGTGGCGATCAGCGCTTATGATTCGCCGGCCCTGCGTGAGTGCGCCAACGTGTTGCTGCCTGCGGGCAGCTTCACTGAAACCTCCGGCACCTTTGTCAACGTCGAAGGTTTCTGGCAAAATTTTAAAGGTATCCGTCAGCCGCAGGGCGAAGCGCGTCCGGCGTGGAAGATTCTGCGGGTGCTGGCAAATCTGCTGGAACAGAAAAATTTTGATTATATGTCTTCGCAGGAGGTGCGCGATGAGCTGCGCGCGGCGTGTGAAAACATCGAGTTGAGCAATGCCGCCTCCGGCGCGGCGGTGGTGGAGATCGAGGCGGTGGCCGACGGCTTGATGCGCGCCGGTGATGTGCCCATGTATGCGGGCGATGCACTGCTGCGTCGTGCCACCTCGCTGCAGAAAGCCAGTGATGCACAGTCGCTGTGTGTGAGATTAAATGCCCAGGAAGCAGCGCGTCTGGGCGTGGCAGATGGTGAAACCGTTGCAGTGTCACAGGGCGAGCTCAGTGCGCGCATGGATCTGCTGATCGACGACAGCATTCCCGAGGGTTCGGCCTGGA
The DNA here is from genome assembly GCA_027858635.1 of Gammaproteobacteria bacterium. Lineage (GTDB taxonomy): Bacteria > Pseudomonadota > Gammaproteobacteria > SZUA-229 > SZUA-229 > LH-M37. The sequence goes on from JAQICG010000245.1 coordinate 10,114, forward strand.
TTCCGCTGGCGCTGAAAGGCAGCGAATTGCTGGGCGATGCGTTTGCGGCGATCAAGGTGGAAAAGGCTGAATCATGATTGAATTTATCCCCGACTGGCTGATTGCGTTCTGGAACTGGTTCCCGGTGGATGTGCAGACCATGGCCATTATTCTGGGTAAGATCATTCTGATTTTGCTGCCGCTGATGCTGGCGGTGGCTTATGTCACTTACGCCGAACGCAAGATTATCGGCTACATGCAGGTGCGCATCGGTCCCAATCGGGTTGGCCCGCGCGGCTGGTTGCAGCCCATTGCTGATGCCCTCAAGTTGATGATGAAAGAGGTCATTCTGCCCACCCAGGCCAACAAGTTTCTGTTTCTGACCGCACCGGTGCTCTCGATTGCACCCGCGCTGGCGGCATGGGCGGTGATTCCCTTCGACCGGGGCATGGCATTAACGGAGGTTGATGCCGGGCTGCTGTATGTGCTGGCCCTGACCTCGGTCGGCGTCTACGGGGTGATAATTGCGGGCTGGGCCTCCAATTCAAAATACGCCATTCTCAGTGCCCTGCGTGCGGGTGCGCAAATCGTAGCTTATGAAATCGCCATGGGTTTTGCACTGGTGGGGGTTTTGATGGCCAGTGGCAGTCTGAATCTGAGCGCGATTATTGAAAGCCAGGCGGGGGGCATGGGCAGCTGGTTTATCTGGCCCCTGCTGCCGCTGATGTTTGTCTACTTTATTTCGGGCGTGGCTGAAACCAACCGTGCACCTTTCGATGTCGCCGAAGGCGAATCTGAAATTGTGGCCGGTTTCCATGTGGAATACTCGGGTA
>JAQICG010000167.1 GCA_027858635.1 Gammaproteobacteria bacterium
CGCGGCAACACCGTCGAGTTCATATCCTTCAACACCACCTGCACCATCATCCTCGGCTTCGGCATTGATTTCAGGCCCATTGGAAGCATACACGGCATAATTGGCACGCATGCTCCCCAGGGGGAAGCCACCACGTACCTGGAAACCCACGTCAGAAACCGGTGCAGCGCCATCATGGCCGAAACCCGGTGGTGCGGAAGCCAGTTTATTGATCCATGAAGGATGCAAATTCTGCCTGAACTGACCGACGGGACTGAGGAATTTACCGGCAACCAGTACCGCATAATCACTCATAAACCAGTCAATGGTCATGTACTCCAATGCCACTTCGGTACCTCCATCTTCACCAACCTCAAATTCCAGCTCGGCTTCCATCATCACTGTGTCGCGGTACTGATAATGTAAAATCGGTGAAAAAGTACTAGCAACAAAACTGTCATTAGCATTTTCTGTGCTGATAAAACCGACATCGGCATATCCTGCCATGTGGATTAAAGTGTTTGGATTTTTCCATTCAGCCGCCTGCTGCACTTCACTGTTTAATGCGCTAACCTGATTTTGTAAGGCATCGAGCTGATCCTGTAAATCAGCATTACTGGATTCAGCATATACTGTCACAGGTATAACCAAAGAAACGGCTGTTACCAGCAATTTTCGTCTGAAAGGATGACATGAATAATTCATGACGTTCACTCCTAAATTATGTTAATAAAAAGATATATAATAGTTTGTATCTATTTTGTTTCTTGTTCATTTAGTTCGAACAGGCGCCAGCACATACACTTAACCCATGTTTATAAAAACAATGGGGAACTGACTAAAATAGCGACTCCTGCTGGAGTCTTAAACGAGCGGGGGACGTAAATCGGGAGAGATTATCTGACTGTGATATTGAACAGAGTGTTCAATTGAGGATTGAATAAGTATTTGTGATAGAGAAATATCTTTGTTAAATACAATACATGTTAAAACATGATTTGAACTTTGACCGCATGATGTCATACCTGTACACGCGACACAGTTATTGTCGCAATTATCACAGCAACCTTTTTGCATCATTGATTCATGCTTAGAGTTAATAATCACTGCTGCTTGACCTGACATCGCCGAATTCATTTCGTGACAGGCATTTTTTTCTGTTGATGACAATGAAATACCGGCTGACACAGAGAGTGGCAGCCAAACCAGAGAGATGGCCAAAACCCAGCATAAAATTGTGTGCACTTGTTTTGTCATTGTTTTATCTAATTTTCGCTAGCAAATATCTGCGACTGATTTAGATGATAATGATAATGATAATGATAATTGTTGCCTGATATTGTGATACAAGTCAAGCTTTCGATTTTGTGCTGGTTGCTATTGTCCTATTTAAGTAACTTATTGGTATTGAGTTTATAACAATCCCAATTTAAACAAGTAAAAGCCTACAACCACTGTAACCAGATCACAGTTCATGTGTTTATAGCGATCCCCTTACTTTTTCGAGGCGCTCTCTTACTTCAGCTGCAAGTTTCACCACATCGGGATTATCCACAAGACCCAGCACTGCTGAAGGATCCATAAATGCCACTGTAACACTACCATTTTCTTCTTCACGGACAACGACATTGCAAGGCAATAACAGACCGATATCCGGCTCTGCATCAAGCGCTTGATTAGCCAGTACTGGATTGCAGGCACCAAGGATGATGTAGGGTCGTTTATCGATTTCCAGTTTCTTCTTTAATACCGCCTTAACATCGATTTCTGTGAGGATACCGAATCCCTGCTCTTTCAGCGCCTCTGTAACGGCATTAATTGCATCGTTATAAGATAAGCTTGTGTTTGCTGAAAAACTGTACATTGTATGGATCTCCTTTTTTGATTATTTGAGATGAAAGTTATCTACCGATTTAATTTTACGTTACTGTTAACACCAGATAGCCTACCATGATCAGTGCTATGCAGCAATTCGCGTACATTGGCATCAGGAATTTGATAGCCAACATTGCCATCGAGTAGTTGCCGGCCTTCGTTTAACGTCAGTTTCGAACTACCGGAGACCCTGCATTGATATGAGTACCGGGTCGGACCTATGCAATACATTGATTATATTTATAACTCAGTCCAGAAATACAGGTTTTCAGCGCTTAAACACGCCTTTTTCGGGCTTGAAATCGGCAGTATAAGGCTGTGCTGGCTCTCTGAGCGCATAGGCATCCTCAATCTCGTATATTCCGATGGTTAGCATTGATGCCCAAAGCGGTCTGTACATTTTCAACAAAGCCTATAAGGACAAAAGCCAGGCACTGTGAAAAAAAAGGATCACGCGCGTGGGAGGTTGTTTCCAGCGCTGCTTCGATCCACGCCCGGTGACTGGTCTGGAATTGTTTGAATGAGTGGATATTGAATAACTCAAGCAGTGCTGCGTTGTTTATAACCGTGTAACGCTGGCCGGGTGTTTGTCTTTCACGATAACCGCTCCAGCGCCACTCGGAAGGATGGCTGACTACCACGGCACGCACCATGTTGAAATCGATATACGCTATACAACGCGCCAGATAGTCCTCGGTATCCACGGCGGTGGCATGATAGCGATCTTCCCAGTAAGCACCTTTACGGTGTTTGCGCTGGTTATATTCCTGTGCCGTGCGTCCGGCGATCAACTGCATACT
>JAQICG010000368.1 GCA_027858635.1 Gammaproteobacteria bacterium
TGAAATCGCCGTTCACGCCGACAGACTTTATATCCTTGGCGACTTTCTTGAATACTGGCTGGGCGATGACATCGAAGTGCCCGGATTAGAACCCGCCTTTAACGCGCTAAAAAAATTAAGCGATCATGGTGTGCCGGTGTTTTTTATGGCGGGGAATCGCGACTTCCTGATCGGTCAGCAACTCGCGCAAAAATGTGGCTTCAAAATCATTGACGAACCCTGCATTGAAAACCTCTTCGGACAGGAAGCGCTGCTGATACACGGTGACACCCTCTGCACCGATGACGCCGCTTATCAGACATTCAGAGCCATGGTTAGAAACAAAGCCTGGCAACAGGAGACTCTGGCCAAGTCACCGCAGGAACGTCTGCAACTTGCGCAATCGATGCGCCAGAAAAGCGAACAGGCCAATGCCGAAAAGGATTATGAAATAATGGATGTTAATCAGAATGCCGTGATTGAGGCCATGCAAGAACACTCAGTCAATTTATTAATTCATGGCCACACCCATCGTGAAGCCATCCACCAGTTCGAACTCAACAACCAGCCAGCCAAACGTATCGTCCTGGGCGACTGGCACGAGACCGGCAGTTATTTACGCATCAGCAAAACCGCCGAACCGGAACTCGTCAAATTTATTTAATCAACAAAATCACTCCAGCGAATATTCCTGATACTTCTCTTCTGATTTAAAGATTGCCGCATCGACCACAATCTTTTTATACGTTAACAGCAACCGGCTTTTGCCATTACTGTGCCATTCGTAAATGGGCAAGCCTTTACTATAATAATCACCCTCATTAAAAATTTGATCGGATAAAAAGCAGCGACCACGAAATTCCTCCGGCGTGGCTTCCAGTAACCGCGACTGCTGTCCAGCCATAACTTTCTGATAAGACGCCAGCAATGTTGTCACCTCAGGAAGCAGCCCTTCCGCCAGCTTGATATCCATACAGGTCTCCTTGCTTTCATCAGTGGTAACCGCTCGATAGCCATAAATAGGCTTACCCGCAATGGCCGGAGCCTCCGGAACACTGAAATACTCAACGTCAATCCGTTTACTGAAATCCGGTTTCTGATAAGCGTAATCAGGTATCAACAAGGTTGATTGATCAGCATGCGTCACACTGCGAACAACACGCAGCTTATCGTCATAAACAACATAACCACTTTCATCACCCAACTGATCGATTCTGAGATAGCGGTCAGTCACCGTAAACTTAACCTGATAGGCCTCAGTACCCGCCTCCCGCTCTTCATAGACAAGCTCAAAGGCATCGACGCGATCTTCCGCATAAACATCAGCCGCCATAAAAAACGGAAACGCAATCGCTAATAAAACGTGATTTATTCTATTCATAAATATAATTCATCATTCAGGGAAAATTCGAACTGGCTAGCAGCCTGTCTGACTTGAAGAATCGAAGCGATTGTCGGCTGAGCGAAGACAGATTTTTACGATTGTGCAGGGCAAAACTAATTCTAATCCACAAAAAAAGCGGCGAAATATGGACCGGTCAGACGGATTTGCAGCCGATTTCATTCAAGTCAGACAGGCTGCTAGATAATATCACAAGATTTAACCGGATTTTGAACCCATATCGACCATCTGGAAGCAATATAGTCTGTGACACACAACCTACCAACCGCACTTGCAGCCAGGCAACCCCGATTCATGCACAATCATCCGGGCAATGTTGACAAAAAACCACAACTAAAGGAATATCCAGCGCATAGAGATGCACCTCACAGAGAGAACAATGGAAAGATTCGACCGATTTTACGCCCTGCATGGATTACTAAGCTCCCGTAAACGCCCCGTCCCCCTCAAACGTATCATGGAAGAACTCGAATGCGCCAAAGCCAGCGCCACCAGACTAATTGGTAAAATGCGCCTCTATCTCGCTGCCCCCATCGAATACGACCGGAAGGCCAACGGCTACTACTACGACCACAGCCAGTACGGCGAGCACCCCTACGAACTGCCCGGCCTGTGGTTCAACACCTCAGAACTCCATGCCCTGCTCACTGCACAAACCCTGCTCGAACGCGTTGACCCCGGCATATACAGCGAACAACTCAACCCCCTGCGACAGCGCATCGAAGCCATCCTGCAAAAAAACGGCGACAACAACACCGAAATCGCCCAACGAA
>JAQICG010000199.1 GCA_027858635.1 Gammaproteobacteria bacterium
GTTATGAAGGTCTGCTAAAAATAGGCGCCTGGCAACCGGATATGATTGTTACGGATTTACAAATGCCGAATATGGATGGTTTTTATCTGCTCCAGGTATTGAACCGGCAGGCTGACCTACAGACTACCGAAATTATTGTGGTTTCAGCTTTATCCAAAGAGGATATTAAGGAGAAGGGAGGAGTGCCTGAGGGAATAGAAGTTTACCAGAAGCCGATACCTTTTGATCTTATTGAGCAACATGCAAAAGTGCGTCTGGATAATTTAAACAGTCGGCGCCCGGAGTAAATCTACGATCTTAGTCACATGGTTCGAGATGAACCAAAAATACGTAAGTATCTTAATAATATAATCTAATGTGATTGCCGCATTATTATCATTAAGATTTGTATTCTGATGCACATGATGTCGCTGAAGTTACACGCTCAAGTCTTAAATAGGGGTTTTATTGCGTGAGTGTGAGTAAAAAAATCTGTCAGATAAGATCGCTTAATGGCGAATGGAAAACCTGCCTGTTCTATTGTACAAGCCTGCTGGTTATCGCATTGCTGGTCGTGGGTGCTATTTTCACCGAGCAGTTTTTTGAAAAGCGCATACGCGGCGAAAAGCGTGCAATGTTAACCGCCCTGATCGGGCAGGCAGAAAGGTCGCTGAACGACTGGCACCACCATCATGAGCGGATGGTCACTTCCTGGGCACAGACATCGCTGGTTCGCGAAACGACCGCATCATTGCTTAAATATCCTATAGATGCAGCCGTGCTCAAAACCACACCCGAGCAGGACGTTCTGCGTAAATTACTGTCGCCGTTAGTTGATTCGGGTAATTATGTCGGTTTCTTTATTATTTCGGCTGAAAAAATAAATCTGGCCTCTCATTTGGGAAAAAATCTGGGTGCCGTCAGCAGTATTTCTGAACATGTTCTGAATAAAGCCATAGCCGGTCATACCGTAAGCAGCCTGCCGCAGAAGGCAAATATTTCTCTGCTCGATGCGAATAACAATCCGGTACCTGATCAGCCCACCATGTTTACTGTAGCACCTATTAAGAGCCAGAGCGGTGAAGTTATTGCGCTGTTCGCCTTAAGAATAGATCCGGTAAAAGATCTTGCTGCAATTTTACAGCAGGGTCGACTGGGTGACTTTGATGAAATTTATATCTTCAACGAGGCCGGCTATTTACTGAGTGAAAGCAGATTTACCGAAGCGCTCTGGGGAATGGGGCTGCTGGAATCAGGTCAGTCCAGTATCCTCAATCTACAACTGCGTGATCCCGGCGGCAACATGATGGCGGGTTACCGCCCTGAAACGCTTCGCTCGCAGCAGCCCTTGACGCTGATGGCGGAGCGCGCGGTAAATAGAAAAGATGGGCTGAATCTGGAAGGCTATAACGATTACAGAGGTGTGCCGGTAATTGGAGTCTGGCGTTGGAGTGACGCTCTGGACATGGGTATTGCGGCAGAAATGGAAGTTCAGGAGGCTTATGCCGCACGCCTGTTGTTGCGCAAGGTGATGGCGTTCGGCATCGCCTTTAGTATTTTAATTATCGTATTGTTCAATCTGATTTCTACATTTGCCCGTAACAGTGTGGCCAAAAGCAAAATCAGTCTGGTGAATGCCCAGCGCATGGCGCACCTGGGAAGCTGGGATTGGGACATTGTTCGTAATCGACTGGTGTGGTCGGCTGAAACCTATCGCATTTTCAGGCAGCCCCCGGAGCAGTTTAAAATCAGTTATGATACTTTTTTAGAATGTATTCATACGGATGATCGTAACAGGGTCAAGGCTGAATTAGAAAACACGCTGAATAATGGTCAACCTTATGAAGTCGAGATGAGGATCATTTGTCCCGATGGTGCCGAGCGAATTGTGTTTGCCAAAGCAGAGCTTGAGCGCAATGCCAGGGGCGAACCGACTCGTATGTACGGCAGTGTGCTTGATATTACCGAGAGGAAAAAAGCGGAACAGGAGCTTAGATTATTCAAAACCACTTCAGATATGATCGAGGACGGCGTGTTCATGCTTAGCCCCGGTTCGCTGAAATTCTTTTATGTTAATCAGGCTGCCGTGCGGCAACTGGGCTTCACCCGGGCAGAGTTATTCGACATGAGGTTGACAGATATTACTCCTGATTTTGATGAGGAAGCATTTCGTGCATTTATAACCCCGATGATGTTGCAGGGAGCCGCGCACACCCTGCTGTTTCAGACCGAATTTCAGCGAAAAGACCGCACACTGGCGCCGGTTGATGTTGTTTTGCAGTATCTGGCGCCAAAAGACGAAAGCCCGCGTTTTGTCGCTATCGTCAGAGATTTTTCCGCACGTCAGCGCATCGAAGATCAGCTCAAAGCCGAAAAAGAAAAGGCGGAGCAGGCCACACGATCCAAATCTGAATTTCTGGCCAATATGAGCCACGAAATCAGAACCCCCATGAACGGTGTACTGGGAATGCTGGAACTGCTGAGCATTACCCCGCTCACTGAAAAACAAACCGGTTATCTGCA
>JAQICG010000234.1 GCA_027858635.1 Gammaproteobacteria bacterium
CTATAGAATAAGGTTCTTTTCCTGATGAACAACCTGCCGACCAGATACTCTGGCTTGGCCTGGATGCAGTCTTTTTTTGCGCGATCAATTCGGGCAGAAGGGTTTCTGCCATAAATTCAAAATGATGATCTTCACGAAAAAAAGAGGTGACATTAGTCGTAATTGCGTTAATGAAATGAGTGCGCTCTTCCCGAGCTTTATTTTCATCACCCTCTTTAAGCAAAGTACAGTATTGCTTGAAATCACTTAAGCCAAGAGCTCGCAATCGTTTCACCAGGCGCCCGTAAATCAGCTCACGCTTACCTGATGACAAACTGATACCAGCTAGCTCACCGGCCAACTTACTCAGATAGGAGAAGTCCTGTTCAGTAAACAAGAATTCTTTTGTATAATTTTTTTTATCATCTGCTGCTTCAACCATTACTTTATTCCCTATAGTCCGAGCTTTTCTGTTAAGCCCAGTATAGAAGCTTTATGCAGCAGGTTTTCTGACGGCTTATGCCATGACAGCAGTATATCTTTTTCACTGAGATCCAGCACAAAAGCAAACAACAGTTGCAGTATCGCACTATCGATAATTTCTACGTTGGAGGCATCAATTTCAATTGTCTGCTCACCGGCAGCAAGCTCCTTGAGTGACTCATAAAACACACTGGCATTATTAATTACCAGCGATGATTCGAAGACGAGTCGATTCGATGCTTCGATTTTTACTTCTGCAGACACAGGTGGCTCTTTATCGCCCGCTTTTTCCGGCGCCGTTTTTCTTACCGGTTTCTTTTTTGGGCTCGCTTGCTTTTTCTCCGGTTTTTTAGCTGCATCTGTTCCTGCGCTCAACCACGCCAGAGGATCATCGCCCAATGCTCGATGTTTATTATCTCTCTTGGCCACGATAACATTCTCCGTTTAACAGGTCTCTAGCCAATGATGCATAATCAAATGCACCATGATTTGCACTCTTGTATTCAAAATCCGTTTTACCAAAACTGGGGCACTCTGCCAGCACTGAAACTTCCCGGATACTTGTTGCCAACATATTATCTGGAAAATAGTCCAGTAATTTATCTCTTACTTCCCAGGATAGTTTACGCCTGGAATGAAAGCGCGTGACCACAACCCACTGGTTAAAGGTCTTTTCATGTTTCTGTTCAAAGTCGCTGAGTGTCTCAACCATGTCAGACAACCCGCGCAACGCCAGATAGTCAGCCGCCACCGGTATAATTACTTCATCAGCTACTGACAGGACATAATCAATCAACAGTCCTGAAGCGGGAGGACAATCGATAAAAGTAAAATCTTGCGTAGCCGCCACCAGTGCCAGGGCTTCTTTTAGACGGCTACCTAAGAGCCCATCTCCTGCGCCACGCTCGATATCTTTAAGGCCCGCGCCCGCAGGCACCAGATGCAATCTATCGCGCGCAGAAACGGCCACCTGAGGAATCGTTTTCTCACCCAGCAGCACCTTATCCACGCCATTGTCATCCCGGCGATAACAGCCCCAATGCGCCGCCAGATGTCCCTGAGGATCCATATCAATGCCGGTAACGGCATAACCCTTTATCGCGAAGGCATGGGCGAGATTGGCAGTGGTTGTAGTTTTACCAACTCCGCCTTTCTGATTAATGACCGCTATGATTCGCATTGCCTACCTTCTACTGCTTTAAAACTTGAATTAGCCTGAATGTTGAATTTCGCGGCAGATCAATACTCTCTTATAATCGAGTGTATTGAGCCAAGCCCAATACATCCAGAATTAACGCGACGGCGCCATCTCCCAGTACAGTTGCCCCTGCGATACCGGGAACCTGTTGATAATTCTGCTCCAGGCTCTTAATGACCACTTGCTGCTGGCCTATCACATCATCAACATACAGACCGATGCGCCGACCGCCAATATCGATGACTACCAGCAGGCCAGGACTGCTTTCATCTTTTTTATCTTCTGAAATATTAAATAATCCACGCAAACGAATCACCGAAATATATTCATCGCGATAAGGATAAAGCTCTGACTCATTAGCGACAGCTTTAATCTGATTAGCATTAATCTGTAGCGACTCAACGATAGATAACAGCGGTATAATAAATACCTGATCACCGACACTGATCATCTGTCCTTCGAGAATAGCCACCGTCAGCGGCAGCCTTATGGTGAAGAGGCTGCCCTTACCCGGCTTCGATACGACATCCACGGCCCCGCCCAGGTCGGTCATATTACGTCGCACTACATCCATACCCACACCGCGCCCGGAAACATCACTGACGACGGCGGCCGTTGAAAATCCGGGGCTGAAAATTAAATTTGAAATCTGGACTTCGCTCAGCTCTTCGTTTTTATCAACCAGGTCTTTTTCACGAGCCTTATCCAAAATCTTCTCTAGATTCAGCCCGGTACCATCATCGGAAATTTCAATAATAATATTACCGCCCTGATGATAGGCATTAATACTGATCAGGCCTTTCTCGTTTGTGCCCGCAGCCACACGTACATCCGGTGCTTCAATACCGTGATCCAGCGCATTACGCACCAGATGCATCAATGGATCACCGATTTTTTCCAGCACGGTCTTATCAAGCTCGGTGGTTTCACCAGAAAATGTAAGCTTGACTTTTTTACCCAGA
>JAQICG010000413.1 GCA_027858635.1 Gammaproteobacteria bacterium
CCGCGCAAATCGCTGGGCTCCATCTGTGACAGCCGGATATCAATCAGGGGCACATTATGGTTCTCCGCAATCTGCGCCACCATCTGTGACTTACCCACTCCGGGCGCACCCCACAGCATCACTGGCGTGTGATGGCCGGTGTCGGCACTGGAAAATTCTTTTTCAATAACGGTTAATAGATGAGCTGGACGCATAGAAACTACTCATAGCTAGGAGCCTGTCTGACTTGAAGAAAATCGGCTGCTTGTCGCTTCGATTCTCCAAGCCAGACAGGCTCCTGGGTTGAAAATATTACTGATCGAAACCGGCGAGTTTGTACAGACGTTTGGCTTCTTCGGGATTTTTATCCACACCCTTGCCCTCTTCGTACATCATTGCCAGCGTGGTCAGGGAACCCATCAGGCCCTGCCCGGCAGCTTTCTCAAACCACTTGACGGCATCTGCACCGCTCTGCTCGACACACTCGCCTTCCATATACATAAAGCCCAGACCATGCTGGGCGACGGCGTGGCCCTGCTCGGCAGCAGCTTTCATATATTCAAAAGCCTTGCCTTCATTGGCCACTGTACCCAGACCATTCTGAAACATAATAGCGCACCGATGCTGAGCTTCAGCGTCACCGGTATCTGCAACCTGGCGCAGAAATACCATCGCCTGAGCGAAATTCTTGGCCTCAAAAGCGGCGATCCCGCTGGAAAAAGCCATGCTGGCTTCGTTCATTTCATTATCAGTGTCATTGGACATTATTTTCCCCGTTCAAAATTCTTTCATTAGTAATACATAATATAGGGGTCATACTACAAAATACAAGCCTTAATGAGAATACCTCTCACTGGGAGTATTGCTTATATGCCGCCGCAACTCTCCCCAAAGGGATATAACCAGAACTTTTACCATGGCGTCGTAATACGTTATAATCTGCATCCATTATTGGTGGCTAAGCGAATGCAGCTTCAGTTGTACGCGAGTCATCGCTTAGTCGATGAATACAGATAATTAACAGAGGGTTTATCAATGAATCAAGATTACTACAATGCTATTACCAAGATGGAAGAAGCGGGCGTTGACCCAGAATACATCTGCGGATGGGAAGGCGGTTACGTGTTAAATCCACCACGCGAAGAGCAGCGTGTGAATGACGCTTATGAAGCGGGTTACGATGACGGCAAAGAAAAGAATGCTGACAACTTCAGTGCCTGGGCTAAATAAGCCAGACTGCTAAACTTTTCAGTACAAAAAAGCCGGTGTTTTTGACACCGGCTTTTTTTGTGTGCGCTAATTTAAAAACAGTAGTACGCAGATCAATATCTATATTTCGTCAATACAAATAAAAAACCGCTAATACCTAAATCAAATTCCTCGCCACCTTCTTAAAGGTTTTAAGCGCATCGGGGATTTCAATTTCCATAATCTGATCGGTCACCCATTTTCTGTCCTTTTCGCCTATCACAGCAGTGACGTGCTCACCTACCCGCCTTTTCATCTGGAAGCCGGGCTCAGCCTCATTGTAGATAAAATCGGCATATTCAGCCATGCGTTCGTTCAGCACCTGAATAAACTGCGCCCTGTAATCCTGCTTCTCATCGTTCACGTCGGAGCGGTTATCGTGCATGGTTTTGGCCAGGTTCAACGCCAGCGCGGTTATCAGATCCTTGCGCTCCTGTTCCGAATACTCCTTCTCAGCGGCCATACGATCGACCACATGCACAAAAAAGCCCAGCAGCTCGGCGATTACATCCAGGCGCTGGTTATAGGTGTCGGTCTGGAAGCCTTCGTTTTCCAGATGCAGCACGTTCGCCCCGGCAATACGCCACAGATTAAAACCCAGCGCACTGCCAACCTCATCGGGGGTGCGCACGCGCGTTTTATCATTCCAGGTACTTTTAACTCTGATTTTCACAACAATCCTCTCATGGTAACGGCCTCGTAATGACGACCTCATCGTCGCCGGCTCAGGTGACGAACGGTGGAACGGGTCTCACCCGCCATCGCTAATACCTGCAAATTACGGGTGTAAGCCTCTGTGTCGAATAGTATACTAATTTACTGAGGAATTAACTGCCCGATTACGGGTCAATTAGAAAATAGATGATGAATTCCAAATACAAACAGCTCGAACAACGCGTACAGCGCAACTGCCATGTTTCTGATGCCCGCTATGCAGGCAATTATACGCTGTGCATCTATCTACTGAAAATGCGTGAATATTACCGCTGGGAAAAGAATCTGGCCTACCGGCAGACGCTCACCACCGACGAGGTCGGCCGCTGGCTGACGCAACGCGAAAGCCTGTGGGACGAGATCGAACAGGAGGATTATGCCCGCCTCGATCTTAATGACGCGCACTACGACCCCTTCGACGCGCAGGCCATCAATGCAAAACTGCTGCCACACGGCCTGGTCTACAGCGGCGGCATCGGCCAGAAAGACAAGCCCCATTTCTTCCTCGCGCAGCTGGAGCGGGAAGAAAATCACAATGGTTATAAAATTCTGGTTTCGGGCAAGGAATACGCCCGCGATCTGACCTCACCGCCGGCCATGAGCCAGGGCAAAACCATCTTCATCCGGCGTGAATCGTTCCAGCGCATGATCTGGGAAAAAGCCGAGGAGTGGCGCTGGAACAGACCCGAAAATGCCATGGCGCAGGCCATGCGCTGCTACGACTTTGATAACGAACTGGAGACCTCACTGCAGGCCATGACCGATAACGAGCTGGAATCAGCCATCCTGCACGAAATCGGCGAGATAAAAGCCGGAGAACAGCTACATGGCTGGAGTAAAATGATGCTCGATATCAGCTTTACCCAGGCTGAAATCATGGCCCGCGCAGTACGCGATCATCTCGCCGATGCCCTCTCCACCCTGCCCGCACTCATTGAACAGAACCAGCAGGCCTCCCTGCATTTTTATTTCGGCAATCTCACCAACATGCGCAAACATATTTTTCCCGCCTTGCAGAGCGCCTATCAACACTGGCAGAGCACAAACGACATCGCGCCATTAAAAAAGGCCGTGAACGACAGCGAAAAGCACTGGCTAAACATTGCAACTCAAATGCTGTACCTGCACAATCAGCATCAGGAAAAATGCAGTTCGCACATCGAAGCACTCGTTAACGCCAACCACCTTTAAGACCCCTTACATTTATGCAAACCGAAACCGGAAAAACGCCGTTAAAAACCATTCGTGAAGTCAAACCCGGCAGCTTCATCTTCGAAAAGCAAGACGCCCTGCCCACAGACGTCTGCGCAGAAATGATCCGCCGATTCGAAGCCAGCGAAGACGAACAATACCAGGGCCGCGTCGGCCAGACCGTGGCACAGGAACGCAGCATCAAACACACCACCGACCTGGTCACCAGCGGCAAGGAAAAATGGCACGACCTCGACCGTGAACTGTTCCGCTCACTCAGCATTGCCGTACAGGAATTTCGTGAAACCTACCCCTTCTTCAAAGGCCCGTTCAAGGACATGGGGTACAACATGCAGCGTTATAAAGAAGGCGAGTTTTATCACTGGCACATCGACAGCGGCAGCCACGAATTCAGCCAGCGCCAGCTGGTGGCAATATGGTATCTCAACGACGTTGCCGGCCCCGGCGGCGAAACCGAGTTCGCGCTACAGGAAATCAAAGTCAAGCCCGAAGCGGGAAAGCTGGTTTTATTCCCGCCCTTCTGGACGCATGAGCATCGATCGGTGACGGTTGAGAAAGGTGTGAAGTATATTGCGACGACATGGGTGGTTTTTGCCTAGTAGTAAGAAAGTATCTGTTGGCACAATCCTTCGTTAATCACCAACTCAAAAGTACTCATTTACCTGGATGTAAACTCCGTATTTTTCGTCGGCGCTTGCCTCGGCTTGCACTCAACAGCTACTTCCCTATAGATTCGTGATGAACGTAAAACTAAAACAACCCAAAACCATAAAGGAATTCGAAGACTATTATGATTTACGCTGGCGCGTGCTGCGCGAACCGTGGCAGCAGCTCGGAGGCTCGGAAAAAGATGAGCTGGAAAACGAAAGTTTTCACATCATGGTCTGCGGTGAAAACAATAAAGTCATTGGCGTTGGCAGATTGCATTTCAATACCGAAACAGAAGCACAAATCCGTTATATGGCAGTTACGCCTGAATATGAAAAACAGGGCATCGGCACTTCAATAATCGCAGCACTGGAAGCGAAAGCCAGGCAGCAACAATGTAAAACCATCGTGCTGCATGCACGTGAAAATGCCGTGGGTTTTTATCAGAAGAAAGGTTACGAATTATTAGAAAAGAGTCATTTGTTATTTGGCACTATTCAGCACTTCAGAATGCGCAAAACAGTTTCCTGATACTCTTAAAACGAGCGTCACCCGCCCGGAAAAAGGCACAAAGAGAACACCCGATATGGCCGAATCTGTCGGTTGTTAAACAGATTCTAAAACTGGATTGTATATTCCACCGGTTTTTTCTGGAAGAAGCTTTATAATACTAGCGACAACATACATCATATTCATAGAACTCAGTCAAAAAGAAAATAATGACAACAAAATTCAAGCCACTCCTCGTATTATTTATACTATTGATGGTCGCTACGCCCACACACGCCGACAATATAAACGTCGCTGTTGCCAGCAACTTCTCACATACGCTGCAAATGCTGGCCGGCGATTTTAAAGCAAAAACCGGCCATCAGCTCCGCATCAGCAGTGCGTCTACCGGCAAACTTTATACCCAGATCAACCATGGCGCACCTTTTGATATATTTATGGCTGCCGACGAAGGCAGACCCGATCGACTCATCGCCGAAGGCAAAGCCAGTGCAGAGTTATCGCGCGTCTATGCCATTGGCAGACTGGTTTTAATTTCGAATATCAAAGCGAAAAAAACCTGTCAGGATGTGCTCGACAGCCCTGCACTAAAAAGACTCGCCATTGCTAATCCAAAAACCGCACCTTATGGCTTAGCCGCGCAGCAGACACTTGAAAAACTTCAGCGCTGGCAGACACTCAAGTCTAAATTAGTCATGGGTGAAAATGTTGCACAACCGCTACAGTTTGTTGCGACGGGCAATGCCGGCGCTGGTTTTGTTGCCCAGTCCATGTTGCGGCAAGGTGCTCAAATCAATCTTGCCTGCGAATGGGCAGTCCCTATGGATATGCATGAACCCATCAAACAAAAAATGCTAGTATTAACAAAGGCATCAAATAAACCTGCCGTTATCGCCTTCTGGCATTACATGCAGACAGATACAGCCAAAACCATCATAAAAAACAGCGGCTATGATGCACCTTAAACGATGTAGCGTACTGGATAACAAACATTACCCATGGAACTCTTTCCCGGCTTTGGCCCTCTGCTTCTTAGCGTAAAACTCGCCGCGCTCACTACGCTGATTTTACTTATTATCGGCACACCCCTGGCCTGGTGGCTGAGCACGACCCGGGCAAGATTCAAACCATTAATCGAAACCATCGTGGCATTGCCTATCGTACTGCCGCCCACCGTCATGGGCTTCTATTTGCTGATTTTATTAAGCCCACAGGGTGTCGTCGGTAGCTGGTGGTTAGAACTGACAGGCGAGACACTTACCTTCAGCTTTTCCGGCCTTGTCATCGCCTCTGTGCTGTATAGCTTCCCCTTTGTGGTGCAGCCCCTGCAAAGTGCATTTGAAGGCATCAGTCATGATCTAATGGAAGCGGCGTACACACTGGGCGCCAAACCGCTGGATGCGTTTTTCAGCATCGCCGTGCCACTTGCCAAGCGAGGTTTTCTTACCGCTAGCGTACTGGGTTTTGCACACACTCTGGGTGAGTTCGGCGTGGTTCTGATGGTGGGTGGCAATATACCGGATGAAACTCGCGTCGTCTCTATCGCCATTTATGATCATGTAGAAATGCTTGAGTACGATAAAGCACACATACTCTCAATTATTCTACTCGTTTTTGCTTTTCTGGCGATATTGCTGATGTACACGGTTAATCACAGGCAGGGGCGCAGACGATGAAAGCGAATCACTGCCGGATTAAACTGCAACGCGAAGACTTCACCGTTGAAGCCGAGTTTGCTATCCCCGCACAG
Organism: Gammaproteobacteria bacterium; assembly: GCA_027858635.1. Classification (GTDB taxonomy): domain Bacteria; phylum Pseudomonadota; class Gammaproteobacteria; order SZUA-229; family SZUA-229; genus LH-M37. The sequence continues at coordinate 6,062 of JAQICG010000413.1, forward strand.
GGCGTAACCGGCATCTTCGGGCACTCCGGCTCGGGCAAAACCACACTGCTAAGGTGTCTCGCCGGGCTGGAAAAAGACGTACAGGGTCATATCGAAATTAACGGCCAGACCTGGCTCAGCGACAGTCGGAATCTGTCCAGTCAGGACAGAAACATCGGTTATATCTTTCAGGAGGGACGCCTGTTTCCGCACCTGAGCGTGCAGGCCAACCTTGATTACGGCATCAAACGCTGCACCGCGCAAAATACCACCTCGCTGGATCGTGATCACCTCTTTGAACTGTTCAACATCGCCCACCTGCTCGAGCGCAAACCGCACCAGCTTTCCGGTGGAGAAAAGCAGCGTGTCGCCATTGCTCGCGCGCTGCTGAAAAATCCGCAAATCATGCTGCTCGATGAACCCCTGGCTTCGCTGGATGAAATGCGCAAACAGGAAATTCTGCCTTTCCTGGACCGCCTGCACAGGGAATTCAACATTCCCATGCTCTATGTCAGCCACAGCATTGAAGAGGTCACACGCCTGTGTGATCACATACTGGTGATGGAACAGGGCCGCATACAGTTCGAAGGACGCTTACACGAGGCGTTAGTTGCACCTGAATCACCGCTGGCAAAATCAAGCAATGCCGCCGCAGTTCTAGACGGTACCGTTATAAAACAGGAAAAAGAGTTTCAACTTTCAACCATACAAACCAGCAATGGCAATAATATTATTGTGCCCGGCGTCGCCAACCTTGGACAGCAGGTGCGCATACATATTCACGCCAACAATGTCAGCCTGTGTAAAAAAGCCATTTCTGACAGCAGCATTCTAAATATTATTGAAGGTACCATTTCCGCAATTATAGAGAAGACCGGATCACACGCTCTATTACAGATT
>JAQICG010000354.1 GCA_027858635.1 Gammaproteobacteria bacterium
CAGCGAAGCTGGCCCGAAGGGCTGAGGGCAAGGATGCCCGCAGTAAATCTTGTATTTGAGCTCTTCACACAATCAAATATTCAAAAATTCTTCCCTGTGTTCGGGATGACAATTTAATAACCAACCAGGTTTTCTCTGCGCTCTCTGCGCCTCTGCGGTGAAAGAAGTTTTAAGATGTTGGGCTGACGCAGGATGCCCAACGGTTTTGGTTGGTCGCGGGATTTTGTTGGGGTTCGTGCCTCACCCCAGCCTACGCAATAATGGTTTAAGTTTTTTTTGCGAGCATTTTTTATGCTAAATGTATTGTGACAGATTTTGCTGTTTAAATCACTCTCACCCCAGCCCTCACCCTGATGGAGAGGGGGTTTGTATCGACGGTTTTTTGTGTTTTTGCCGGGCTTCTGTCTGCTACTTTTTGCTGGAATATTTCGTTTTTTTTGCAGGTCATGATTCAATATTTATCTGCGTTTATCTGTGAACCAAAAGTCCTGTACATCTCTGCGCCCTCTGCGCCTCTGCGGTGAAGCACTATGTTAGATTTTACTTACCCTGGCCGATTCGCGGCGGAGAAAACCCGTAGTCGCCTGTTTCGATGTGCGGGCGAGTTTTTGCATTACTTCGAAAGGTATCGCTGCAAATGAATGCCGGTCTTTTATGTCCTGCATCATCGTTAACCATAAATGCGCTGTCATTTCGGCGTCGGCCAGGGCTCTGTGAAAGGTGCCGTCGTTGGGTAGGGATTTGTATCTGACCAGCGTGCCCAGTTTGTGGTTGGGGGCTTCGGGGTATAGGCGTCTGGCGATGAGCATGGAGCAGGCGAAATTTTCGCGCTGTTTGCACTTGACCCGGTTCAGTTCGGCGTCGAGGAAGCGGGAGTCAAATGAGGCATTATGTGCGACCAGATTAAAGTCTTCGATGAACTTGGCGAAGGCCGGCATGACTTCTTCACAGGGTGCGGCTTTTTTAAGCATGTTGTTGCTGATGCCGTTATAGTCTTCAATAAAACGGCTGATGCGCTGGCCTGGATACATCAGTTGCTGAAAGCGTTCTACCGCTTCACCGTTGACTAATTTTACCGCGCCGATTTCAATAGCTCTGTCGCCACAGTCAGGCGACAACCCAGTGGTTTCAAAATCCAGAACTATGACTGTATCGGAGTTTGTCGTTGTTTTCATAATGATAAATAGTGACTACAGTTCGGCCAGTAACAGGCGGCATTCGTGCAGGTACTTTTTGCGTGCAAACAGGATATGCCAGCGCGAGCCGCCACATTGTCGCCACAGCACCGCCGCGCGGATACCGGCGAATAATAGTGAGCGAATCTTGTTGGCATTGATCTCATTACCAAGATAGAGGCGTTCACCCTGCACCACGATTTTGGGTTGTAGCGTGCTGATGGTTTCCTGGTAAAGCGCACCAATTTTGGCGAAAACGTTTTCATGCATCTAGCTGATAAAATCCAGTGATTTCTCTATCTCATTCAAGCCCTGGGTGACCTGTTCCAGCATTTTTGGATTGGCGGAAAGTTTCTTCTCCAGTGCGATCATGGAGATGGCGTATTGCGTTACCTGAAGGTTGCGCTCGTTTTTTAATGCCCCCAGTTGAGCGTCCAGTGTGCGCAATCCGCTGCCGACACCGGCGAGGCTGCCGAATACACTTTCTACTGAGCCGGCATCAAAACGGAATAATGATTCGAGGCTGGATTCGATCAGGCCGCTGTTCGCCATGCCTTTGTTAGCGATCTGTTCGACCAGAGCAGCGGCCTGAAAGACGCCGGCTAGCGCAATGTTCTGTTCGCGTTTAGTATGTTGAATAGTTTTAATTTAATGAGGCGTTGTAGGGGGGATGAAAACTGGAGCTACGCTATCAGTTGTTATACATGGTTTCAATGATGCCGCCACCCAGGCAGATTTCGCCCTGATAGAAGACCACCGACTGACCGGGTGTGATAGCACGCTGCGGTTCGACAAAACTGACTTTGAAATGATCCTCGCCCAACTGTTCGACAGTGCAAGTCTGGTCCGGTTGACGATAACGATTTTTCGCAGTGCTGTTCAGCGGAAAACTCATGGCCTGCGGATCAACCCAGTGCATCTGTTTGCACTCCAGGATGTTGTGCAACATACGCGGGTGATTGTGTCCCTGAGCGACGATGAGAGCATTATTGTCCAGATCTTTATCAACCACAAACCAGGCATCTTCCTGCGCGTTTTGCCGACCACCAATGCCGAGGCCCTTGCGTTGTCCCATGGTGTAATACATCAGGCCGTTATGGGTGCCGATGATTTCACCTTCGGTAGTTTTGATGTTGCCCGGTCTGGCGGGTAAATATTGTTTCAAGAATGTGTCGAAGCGACGTTCACCGATAAAGCAGATGCCGGTGCTGTCTTTTTTGTTGTAAGTAGTCAGGCCGCGTTGCTCTGCCAACTCGCGTATTTTTTCTTTCTGGTATTCGCCCACCGGAAACAGGCTGTGACTGAGCTGGTGCTGGTTGAGAGTGTAGAGAAAATAACTCTGGTCCTTGTTGCTGTCCAGTCCGCGTAACAGTTGTGCCTTGCCATTCACGCTACGGCTGCGGGCATAATGGCCGGTGGCGATCTTGTCGGCACCCAGGTCGAGCGCGTGATCGAGAAATGCGCGAAACTTTATTTCCTTGTTGCACAGAATGTCGGGGTTGGGGGTGCGGCCTGCGTTGTACTCATCGAGAAAATGTTTGAAGACACGATCCCAGTATTCGGTGGCGAAATTAATGCTGTGCAGTTTAATGCCCAGCTCGTCGCACACCGATTGCGCATCGGCCAGATCCTCTGCTGCCGCGCAATATTCGGCGTCGTCATCCTCTTCCCAGTTTTTCATGAACAGGCCTTCAACGTTATAACCCTGTTCGAGCAATAACAGCGCGGCAACGGATGAGTCGACGCCGCCTGAAATACCTACAATGATTTTTTCCCGCTGGTTCATTGTGTCGGTTATTTCTCGTAGTCAACAGTGCTGAGAATATCCAGCGGGTAACGTCGACCGGCGAGGTAGTCATTGATGTTCTGTATCACCATGGGGCTGCGTAATTTTTTACTGTTGAGTAACTCTTCCTTACTCAACCACAATGCGCGCAGAATGCCCTCGTCCAGGGTCTGATCGGCATGAAAATCGCTACAGGTACCGCAAAAAGCGAAGCGTAAAAAAGTGCGCTGAGTGTTGGGCTGCGGCCATAAATAAATGCCAAGCAGGGCTTCGGGGGTAAACCGCCAGGCGGTCTCTTCGCGAGTTTCCCGAATCACGGCGTCGATCAGATCTTCATGCGGGTCGAGGTGGCCGGCGGGCTGGTTATAGACAATTTCGCCATTGACCGATTCTTCAACGATGAGAAATTTACCTTCGCGTTCGACGATGGCGGCAACAGTGGCGTGAGGTTTCCAGGTCATAGGGGGTTATTTGTTCTGTCTTTTGATTTGATCATCTTTACGCTGTTTTCTTACATAGCGGCGCCAGATGTAGTTGATGCTGTAATAACCGGTGATGCTACTGGTAACGGCGAGTATCAGGCAGCCGGTGAGAAAAGGCTTCCAGATATTAGTCAGCCCACCCATCACCCAGTCTACTGAGAGTTCCATGTGGAAGGGCATTTCCGGTACATCAATAATCCAGGTGCCCACCACGTAGGCGAAATAGAACATGGGCGTCATAGTGACCGGGTTGGTAATCCACACCAGTGTAACCGACATAGGCAGATTGGCCCGCAGTAAAATAGCACCGGCGGCAGCCAGAACCATCTGAAAAGGTACCGGCCACCAGGCAAAAAACAGTCCCACCATAAAAGCGGTGGCGATGGAGCGACGGTTCATGTGCCAAAGATTCGGGTCGTGGAGCAGGGTGCCAAACAGGCGCAGTCCTTTGTGTTTTTTGAGTTCATGCGGATCAGGCATGTACTTCTTGAGGAATTTACGTGGCATTGAGTGTCGCATGTCTAAAACAATGGTAGATTATCGTCATTGCGGAGCTCGTTGGCAAACACTGGCGTTGAAGTAGTTCAGTCAGAGTCTGTTTTTTCGAGCCATATTGACCGGTTTACAGGGAGGTTTGATTGTTATGTTGCTGAAAGCGCTGTCGTTTCTGGCCGGTATCATGCTCATTCAGCAATGTTCGGTCCTGCCTGAGCTCTCTCTCCTCATTGTTATCCTTGTTATCGCTCTGATCGTTGCGGTCTGGCGACGGTTTCGTCTGCACGGCAAGCCTCTTAAGTGGCTTGAACTACTCATTTTCACCCTGGCCGGTGCCGGCTGGATAACCTTCGTTGCCGGTAATTACCTTGAACACAGATTGCCGGAGATGCTGGCCGGGCAGGATTTTTCGGTCGAGGGCGTGATTCAGGATATCCCCAAAGAAGATGACCACGTGCAGCGTTTCGTGCTGCTGGTGGATGATTTCGAAATCGAAGACAGTCAGCTGGTTTTACCTGAACAGTTGCGGCTGAGCTGGTACTACGGACCGCCGGTGAATGCCGGTGAGCGCTGGCGTCTGCGGGTGCGACTCAAGCCGCCGCATGGTTTCATGAACCCCGGTGGTTTCGATTACGAAGGCTGGCTATACCAGCAGAACATTCATGCCACGGGTTACATCCGCAAAAGTGAGGATAATAGAAAACTGGCTGATGCCGGTGTGTTTTCACTGGATGCTTTGCGCCAGCAACTCAGTGCCGATATTCAGCAGACGCTTCAGGGTAAAGAGCTCGTTGGTCTGATTACAGCGCTGGCGGTGGGTGATCGTTTGCCCATCAGCGATGCGCACTGGGAAACTCTGATCCACACCGGCACCAATCACCTCATGGCGATATCCGGCCTGCATATCGGGCTGGCGGCGGCATTCCGTTTTTCCGTGGTGCGCCGGCTTGTGACGACTGCGGTGTGGAAGCAGGTGCCGGCGCTGCGGGT
>JAQICG010000020.1 GCA_027858635.1 Gammaproteobacteria bacterium
GCAGTCTTACGCTGAACGCCATAACCACCCGACCAGGCGAGCCCCAGAATATGCATCATCTGGCCGCCGCCATAAATCCACGGCTGCATCCTGGCTGCGCGTGAAACGGCAGCGCGAAAACCCAGTCTCGGCAGCAGATAATAAGTCAGCCCCATAAAGGCCAGTGTCACACCAACGATGGAGCCATGATAATGCGCCGGAATAACCACATTCACGCCCTCAATCATAAAGCCCAGAATACCGCCAGTGCTGAACAGGATAATGGACGCCAGCAGGGCATTGCGGGCAGGGCGCAAGGCTGCATCACGGTTCCGTATCGATAGCACACTGCCAATAACGATCAGCATCAAAGGCAGAACCGTTAGCCCGCCATAACGCATCAGCTGGGTAAAGGCGTCTCTGTGCTCAAGTGAGCTCACTTCATACAGCAGGTAGATGGCGACTGAGAACAGCACCGGGGCAACGGCTATGGCAAATAAAACCCGCAGGGTATTGGTGTTCATATAAATATTGCCACCGGTTGCCGAAGCCAGCCATAACCAGACCACACACAGCATAATGCTGTGTGTGAATTGTAAAATATGGCCGCCGCCCCAGAAAAGAACCTCGAAATCGGTGACATCTTTCAAGTCACCCGGCAACCCCAAGTAGGAGGCGAGCAGCGCAAGCATAGCCAGCAGTGCCGAGAAAGCAGCCGCTTTCAGGGCAAACGAAAACGCCGTTTTCTGTTTCGATGTGAAGAATAGCGCTCGCAACACCAACAGCGAAAAGCCCGCCGCAAACATCAGCAATCCCGCAAAATAGACCGGATGGTCTAATACCGGCACATAGTTATTCATCAAAGGCTGATCCGCACCCAGAAAGGGCGACAGCGTAATCACAACCGTACCCGCCACACACAGCCAGAAACTCAGTTTCGCCATGGCCATGAATCGGCCATTATCCAGTAGCGCCCAGAGCACACCTTCAAAACCGAGAAACCAGATTAGAACCGAAACATCGACATGAACCACCAGTGCGATATGAAAGACATCGAGCAGAGGAATTACATCCTGTATCGCGGGCGTTCTGGAGAGCACCAGCAGGATGGAATAGAAGCCCGAAGCCACCAGCGCCAGGACTCCCAGCGTTAGCCATAATCGGGCTAGCCGGGTGCTCGGTGAATTATCCGCCGGATGTTCGGCGGGAGGATCTATCGGTAGCTCAAGTGCAGCATTGGTCATAGTCATCGTGCTCAGGTGGAAACAAAACGAGATGAATAATAACAGAGCCATCTCTGATAGCGCTAACCTTAATCCCTCTGCAAGACAAAAATGCACTCATCACAGTCTAGAGTTTAGATTAAGAGATTGCTTCAAGTTATTGATAGAATTAGTTATGAGGCGCTTTCACGTTAACCCGGCAAGCTAATGCCGATAAGCTCAGTTTATTGCTTTCATTACCTTGTAAGAGGGTTGTAGTCATTAAAGGTGCTTGCAAGCAGAACGGGTCGACCGCATACCTATTTAACATAATATACATTATGCGCACTAATGTATAATACTCACCTGAGCAGGCATCAAGCCCAGACCAAGGCCTTTCACCATAAATACACCACAAATCCAGAAATCGCCCAGTTAGCGCTTGTGTTTAGCGTTAAGGACTGGATAATGCTCGATTCCCGGTCATTAATTCAACGATATAATACGTGTTAAAACCTCAGTTACCCGATAAAACCAACCTCAGCACCTCCTGGAGCCGTCTTTATGGCAGCGCTTTTGCGCTCGCTATTGTCGAATCGGCGAAACGCTACGAGCACGGGCCTGTGGTGGTTAGTGTTGAGGACATCGCCCACGCCGATTCGCTGAAAAGCGAAATTGAGTTTTACGGCTCTTCCGCGCTCAATATTTACCATCTGCCGGACTGGGAAACCCTGGCTTACGATGTCTTCTCGCCGCATCAGGATATCGTCTCCGAGCGCCTGAAGACGCTTTACCAGCTGCGAAACATCAAGCCCGGCGAAATCCTGTTGCTGCCGGTGACGACGCTGCTGCAGAAGCTCACGCCGAAAAAATATATCAGCGACAGCGTGCTGCTGTTCAAGCCCGGGCAAAAACTGGACACGCACGAATTTAGAACCAACCTGGAATCGGCCGGCTATCTCTATGTCTCGCAAGTCATGGACCACGGCGAATTTACCGTGCGCGGCGCGATTATCGATATTTTCCCGAGCGGCTCAAACACGCCCTTCAGGCTCGATTTATTCGACGATGAGATTGAATCCATCAGAAGCTTTGATCCCAGCAATCAACGCTCTGATGAAATTGTTGACGGCATCGAAATTCTCCCCGCACGGGAATTCCCCACCGACAAGGAAGGCGTCCAGTTATTCCGCGAAAACTACCGCCAGAAGATCGTCGGCGACCCCTTGCAGAGCATTATTTACAACAGCATCAGCGATGGCATTATTCCCACCGGCATCGAATATTATCTGCCGCTATTTTTTAATAAGCTCGAAACAACCTTCGATTATCTGCCCGAAGGTTCGCTCTTTATCCAGCCGGATAACCTGAGCGAAATTATTCAGACATTTTCCAGTGACTTAAATGAGCGTTATGAGCAACGCCGACACAATGTCGAGCGCCCTATTCTTCCGCCGCACGCGCTTTTTCTGGAACATGAAGAAATCGAGGGCAGACTCGGCGGCTATGCCCGTGTCAGCGTTAACAAGTACAGCGCTATCGCCATCGATAATGACGGCGATAGCGGCAGCACCAGTGATCTCGCTGTACTCAGGCCGCCCGAATTAAAAACAGTCGCCCAGAGCAAACATCCTTACTCTGCCTTAACCGCATTTCTGCAGGAATATACCGGGCGAATACTTTTCGTTGCCGAAACGCCGGGACGTCGGGAAATCCTCATTGAGGTTTTACGCTCGCATCACATCTTTCCAAAAATATGCGAAACCTGGAATGACTTTGTTGATGCCGAAGAGCCGGTATGCCTCACTGTTTTTGAAATTGAAAATGGTCTGAGCCTGATCCAACCGGAACTCTGCGTCATAACCGAGCCGCAGATTTTCGGCCAGCGCGCCATTCAGAAACGGCGCAGAAAAAAACGCGGCATAGACCCGGACACCGTTGTCAAAAACCTGACAGACCTGCATATCGGTTCACCCGTGGTACATCTGGATCACGGCGTCGGGCGCTATCTCGGTCTGCAAAAACTTTCCGGCTACACGTTTGTCACTGAATTCCTGGCCATCGAATATGCCGGCGGCGACAAACTCTATGTGCCGGTGTCATCACTGCACCTTATCAGCCGCTATACCGGCGCATCACCCGACCATGCCCCTCTACATAGACTGGGCAGCGAGCAATGGCAGAAAGCCAAACGAAAAGCGGTCGAAAAAGCCCGTGACGTGGCCGCCGAACTGCTCGACATTCATGCCCGCCGCGCAGCCGCCAAAGGCCAACAGTATTTCATTAATCATGATGAGTACCAGAGCTTCTGCAACGGCTTCCCGTTCGAAGAAACACCTGATCAGGAAGCGGCCATCTCAAACGTACTGGAAGATCTCAGCGGCCCCATGCCGATGGATCGAGTGGTATGCGGCGATGTCGGTTTCGGTAAAACCGAAGTCGCCATGCGGGCTGCTTTCGTTGTCGCCAATACCGGCAAACAGGTCGCAATTCTGGTGCCGACCACTTTACTGGCGCAGCAGCATTATCAGAACTTCAGCGATCGCTTCGCCGACTGGCCGGTTAAAGTCGAAGGCCTGACCCGATTTAACAGCGCCAAAAAACAGCAGGCAGTGCTCAACGATCTGACCAATGGAAAAGTTGATATTGTTATCGGCACGCACAAACTGCTGCAGAAAAGCGTCAAGTTCAAAGACCTCGGCCTGGTCATCATCGACGAAGAACATCGCTTCGGTGTGAAACATAAAGAGCAGATGAAATCGCTGCGCTCGGAAGTGGATATATTAACGCTCACCGCCACGCCCATTCCAAGAACACTAAATATGTCGTTAGCGGGTATTCGTGATCTTTCCATTATCGCTACCCCGCCGCATCATCGACTTTCGATTAATACTTTTATAACCCAATGGGACGAAATCGCCATCAAGGAAGCCTGTCAGCGCGAACTCAAACGCGGTGGCCAGATTTATTTTCTGCACAATGAAGTCAAGACCATTGAAAAGGTCACTCACGATCTAAAAGAACTGCTGCCCGAAGCAAAAATAGAATTCGCCCACGGCCAGATGCCAGAGAAAGAACTCGAACAGATCATGCTGGACTTTTACCACCAGCGTTTCAATCTACTGGTCGCGACCACCATTATTGAAAGCGGCATTGATGTGCCCACCGCCAACACCATCATCATCAATCGCGCCGACAAGCTCGGCCTGTCGCAACTGCACCAGATTCGTGGCCTTGTCGGGCGCTCGCATCATCGCGCCTACGCCTACCTCATTACACCGCCTGAATCATTGCTTACCGACGACGCCAAAAAACGTCTCGAAGCCATCGAGTCACTGGAAGATTTAGGCGTGGGCTTTACCCTCGCCACCCACGATCTTGAAATTCGCGGTGCCGGTGAACTGCTCGGTGAAAACCAGAGCGGACAGATCACCGAGATTGGTTTCAGTCTGTATAGCGAATTACTGGAAAAGGCGGTGCAGTCGCTCAAGAGTGGTGAAGCCACCGACGTGCCTCTGGGTGCCGGCGTGGAAATTGACCTGGGCATGCCTGCCATCATCCCCGACGATTATGTCGGCGATATCCACCTGCGACTCATCCTTTACAAACGCATCGCCAGCGCCCAAAACGCAGACGAGCTGGACGAGCTCCGGGTCGAGTTTATCGACCGCTTTGGCCTGCTGCCCGAAAGCACCAAAAACCTGTTCGCCGTCACCGAAGTCAAACTGCTGGCGGAGAAAGTCGGCATCTCAAAAATCGATACCAACGACAACGGTTTCAGGATAACCTTCACCGAACAGCCCGGCATCTACCCGGCGAAACTGATAGAGTTGATTCAGACGCAATCCGCGACATACCAGTTCAATGGCACCGATACCTTGCGAGTGGCCAACGAAATGGATGAGGATTACAATAAACGCACCACAGTACTGAAAGAAATCATCAACACTCTGGCCTTACCCCAATAACACTTTCAACAACGACCCAATCATGCCTAGAATCAAATTCGCCGTCCTTGTCTCCTTACTCTTGCTGACCACAGCGGCTGCCCATGCGCAAACCACCCGCTACAATATTGACGTCGTCATTTTTGAAGATGCCGGCGCGCGCTACCTCAACAGCGAGCAGTGGCCGATTGTCCACCACCCGGAAGACCTCTCCTCTGCTGACCTAACCGGACTGGAATTAAATCCACTGACAACCGGACAGCCTGCCACAAAAACCGTCAACAAAGCAGCGGATAACCAGCCAGACAGCCCCGACATCAACATCACCCATCACGCCAGCGATGCTCTCGCTGAACACATCGCCAAACTCGAAAGCTCAGCGCGATACAACATCCTGCTACAGCAATCCTGGCAACAAACCGGCCTCAGCAATACCGATGCCATCAACGTTCACATTGACACAGCTGCCGAAAACCCGGAAAAGGATAACAACAAACTGGAATCAAGCCTGCAAGGTACCCTAAAACTAATCCTGGGTCGCTACCTGCACCTACACACCGACCTGCTCTACAAACGCCCGAAACAGACCTACGACTCAACCTCAACGACACTGCATGGCCGCAGCTACAATGAATTCGAAATAAAATCCCAACGCAAAATGCGCAGCAACGAACTGCACTACATCGACCACCCTTTAATCGGCATACTGGTTTTAGTTAGTCCGATAGTATAGCTCAAAAGCGTAGTTGGCAGTTATCAGTTATCAGTTGGCAGTAGGCAGTAGGCAGCAAACACTTTAATACCCGTACAAAACTTGCAGCTCTGCATGCACTACCCCCTCTCCCAATGGGAGAGGGCTGGGGTGAGGGGCTTTTAAAAAGCGCAGTTGATGGATTTCCGGTTGGACCGGATTACGCAGTAGTAGAACAGGGTCATAGAACAGGGTCAGGTCTATAAAAGATGCATTTCATTTCCCATCTCTGACAATTCGCCCTACCGTAGTGGGGATTGTAGCAGGGGTTATGCTACGAATCTAGACCTGACCCCGTTGCTACTGCCTACTGCCAACTATGTTTTATCCGTGTTCATCTGTGGA
>JAQICG010000338.1 GCA_027858635.1 Gammaproteobacteria bacterium
TCCATCACCAGTACCTGCCCGATAAAATCACCGCTGAGCCGGGTGTTCTGAATAAAAAGGTGATCGCCGCACTCACTGCGATGGGGCATCAGGTTGAAGAGCTAACCGATACCTACGGCAACATGCAGGTGGTTATCGCGAACAAGAAAACCCGGCGCGTAGAAGCGGCCTCTGACCCCCGGGGCGTTGGCAGCGCGGAAGTACTTCGCTAGTTGGAGTGCTACGCTGGTTATTGCTGTGGTTGGTCGGGGCATTCACTCAAGCCCGAAACTTTCCCGTTCCTGTTTAGCGGTGTACGATTCCGCATCCTTGGCCTTCTCTATCACTTTTAATAAGGCAACGCGCTCACTGTCCGCCATGCCTCTGTTTAAATATCGATCCGCTGCTTTCAGTACCTTCTCCAGATAGCCGATGCGGTAGTTATGGTTGAGTAGCGATTTCGCCAGAAAAAATGGATCGATGCCTTTTTCACGCATCTGAATCGCCATTTTAAGCGCGCTCTCAAGTTCTTCATCACTGGGTTTAGACATGGATACATCCTTTAACATCATTTAATACATGAATAATTATAACGCTGATTGCGGATGTATATGAGATAAAATATTTTCATCGCAATAGATTTCAACGCAGAGGTCGAATTAAAGCGTAGGGGGATGGTGTGAAAATTAAAAAGTTAGTCCGCAGATGACCATAGATTAACGCAGATAAAAGCAAAACCGTTATCCGCCAAGAACGCGAAAAAGCCGAGTAGGGTGGACACCGCTTTTGTGTCCACGCGGTTTGAATGAAGACAGGGAATTTTAATCCGTAGATGAAATCAGATCAACGCAGATAAAAAGTAAAGTCGTTATCCGCGAAAAACGCCAAGGACGCCAAAAAAACATTGAATGATTATTTTTGACTTTTTCGCGCCCTTGGCGTTTTTCGCGGATTAATTATTATTTTTTTTGTTGCTACTGATATCAGGTGCTGATTTACATGGGCTGACTAATGGTAAAGGCGCCACGAATATCGCCCAGTTTGTAACCGGTGGCTTTGTCTTCAGGATAGGCTTCCTGGAGTTTGGCCTTAACTTTAGGATCAATATCGCTACCGTGGCATTTCAGGCAGACTTCGCCGGTGGGGATGGCCTTCATGAAGCGGAAAGTTTTTTCACCGTTGCTTTCCACGACTTCGTAATGCGCCATGGGCATCACGTCCTCGCCCTTGGCTTTACGTGCCTCAAAGTCATTCAATACTTTGGTTTCCCAGGTGTCAGGCGCATTGGAAGGATTCCGTGGTTTGAGGCTGGTTCGGCCGATATCCCAGCCGTGTTTGCCTGAGAGGCTTTCGGCGATTGCGGGCGCCTTTATTTTGCATACATCAATGGCGTTAATCGGACCGCCGGCTTTTATGGCACTTTGCAGTTCGCCCTTCAGCTGCTGCATAAATTCCTTAACCACTTTTTTGCTTTCCTGTGCGCGTTGTTTCAGGTCGTTGTCGGCGGCGTAGGCGGTGCTGATAAACAGCGCGCTGATGATGATAGAGCTGATAATTTTTAACATGATTTACTCCAGATTTATGAATAGTGATAGTTAATAAACAGCTAATGTTTTTAATCTTTTATCAGGATGTCAGAGCGGCAAAGAGCAGTGGCAGTTTTTCCGGTAACTTTTCCACGTGATCAATGACGGTGTAACCGCCGGGACCGAAAATGTCCTGAATATAATCATCGGCTTTTTTATCCAGACTGATGCAGTGAGTGTATATATTTTTACTGGATAATTCATCCACAGCTTTATGGGTGTCTTCGATTAAGATGCGGTCATCGCTGACATCAATGTCCGAGGGCTCGCCGTCGGTGAGAATCAATAACAGTTTCTTTTCCGCCTTCTGTTTTTCCAGATAATGCGCGGCGTGGCGCACCGCTGCACCCATGCGGGTAGAGTATCCCGGTTCGAGCGCGGCCAGGCGTGCTTTCACGCCATCGTCCCAGTGCTCGCTGAAACCCTTGATGTGATGGTAGCGAACATTGTGGCGGGTGTCGGAATGGAAACCGGCAATGGCAAACTTGTCGCCCAGTTGCTCGATCGACCAGCCCAGTAAGGTCACCGCTTCGCGGCTGAGTTCCAGAATGCTCTGGCTGCAGCCTTCGGGTATTTCATCCAGTGATGCGGATAAATCCATTAATAATAAAACCGCAAAGTCGCGGCCATCGTGGCGGTGGCTCATGTTGATACGCGGGTCGGGCTGGGCACCGCTCTTGAAGTCGATCAGGGAGCGAATGGCGACATCCAGATCAAGCTCGCTGCCGTCTTCCTGATAGCGTTCGCGTACATATTTTTGCGGTTTTAATAAATCCAGAATGCGTTTCAGGTATTTGGCCAGGGCCGCGTGTTTTTGCAGAATCTTGTCGATGATGCCGACGTCACCCGGAGCATGCAGCGACTCATAGAGTGTCACCCAGTCGGGTTTGTAGCTGTGGGTGTGGTAGTCCCATTCGTGATAGTGACGTGGCGGTAAGCCTTCCGGTTCGACGGTTTCCTGTTTCTGCGGTTCGCTGGCAATGTCTTCGGCTTCGTCATTCTCTTCGATGAAAACCCAGAGGTGACGATTATCATCGCGGTAATCTATTTCGGTATTTTCAAAACGGACTTTGGGCAACAGGTCGCTTTGTCGACGGGTGAGGGCGGTGAATGAGATGGCCAGAGCGAGCATCTCTTTGGTGCTGGATTCGCCGTCTTTCAGGGCCTCATGAAACTTCTGCACATAGTCGAGAATATGCGGATTCTGATAACCATGATTTTCATTCAGCAGCGCATAGGAGAGCATGGCCAGGCGATGGCGTACACAGGACTCCTTTTCCGAATCGCAGTCGCCTTCCACCGGAACCGGGTGCAGCGCCATGAAATACTTTATCGTTCCCGGGTACTCCCGGCGGATCAGATATTCAATGCGTGAATCTTCAAAAGTCTCGACGGCGATGCGCTGGAAGGGCGACAGATTGTCAGCCACCAGCCTTTCACTCCAGCGTTTGTGGCCGGCCATGTGCGCCAGCGTAATGCGATAACGGTTGATGCCCGTGACGTTGTTGCGATCATCATAAACATCGGGGATGCGCATGCCCAGGCTGTCGAAATAGGGCTGGGGTTTGCGCATTATATCGTAGCCCGAGGAGAACGGCACGAAATACTCTTCCTGCTGCCACATGCTGCGCATGTACAGGTCGAGTTTGCGTTCGCAGTCCATATACAGGGTGCCGTGTCGTTCACGCTGTAGCATGGCCTTGCTGTCCGCCGATTGCAGGCTGAAATAATCGCGCTGGCGTTCGGGGTGAGTGTTGTAGTGGCGCACGCCATATTCAATCCAGTTTTTCAGTCCCGCGAGCGAAACCTGGCTCAGCAGGAAGGGCATCTTTTGCAGAAGTTCAGGCAGGCCGGGGCTGGGGAAAGTGGTGTGGTGGCCATGAATCGAACCGGTGGTGTCGTGCATCATCTTGAAAATGATGTCGATAAAACGGTGCATTTGTTCATTGCTGCCGAGGCGGCGTGAAACTTCGGGCAGGCACTGCATAAAGGGCGGAATGGAGTTGCCGTTGGGCGTGCGCGACAGATCCCAGACAGCCTGTGAGACGGTTTTGAGCATCTCCTCGCCCAGTCGATTGGCGATCACTGGCATCTCTTCGAGATAGGTCAGTACTGGATCAAAGCCACGACCGATCATGCAGACCAGTGAGGCACCGGAGAGATAATCTTCCACGCCCTGCTTGCTCAGTTTGCGCAACGCATCCTTGATGCAGTCGTCGAAGACGTCATCGAGCTGCTTGAAGCTACAGTCGAGCTTATCGCGATGTTCCTGGAATTCAGTCGTCATTGTCTTTTTGCGCCCCGCAAACCGATGAGTCTTAAGCAAATATGCTATCGATGGAATGCGTCAGGGTATCGCGAATGTCTTTGTCGTCGGTAATGGGGGTCACCAGCGCCATAATGCAGGCGGGACGGGGGTCAATGCCCTTGTTGATGAGCGTGGCCGCATACACCAGCAGTCGGGTGGAGATACCTTCATCCAGACCATGGCCCTTCAGGTGGCGGGCGGAGTGCGCAATTTTTACCAGTTTGGCGGCGGTGGCTTCATCAATACCGGCTTCTTTGGTGACAATGGCGGTTTCCACGGCGGTGTCCGGATAATCAAAATCCAGGCCGGTGAAACGCTGTTTGGTGGACTGTTTGAGGTCTTTCATCAGACTCTGATAGCCGGGGTTGTAGGAGATGACCAGCTGGAAATCGGCATGGGCTTCCAGCAGCTCACCTCTCTTGTCCAGCGGCAGAGCGCGACGATGGTCGGTGAGCGGATGAATGACCACGGTGGTGTCCTGACGCGCTTCAACAATCTCGTCCAGATAACAGATGGCGCCGATGCGCGCGGCGGTGGTTAAAGGGCCATCCAGCCAGCGCGTGCCGTCGGCGTCGAGCAGATAACGACCGACCAGATCGGAGGCGGTCATGTCTTCGTTACAGGCGACGGTGATCAGGGGCTTGTCCAGCTTCCACGCCATGTATTCAATGAAGCGGGATTTGCCGCAGCCGGTGGGGCCTTTTATCATCACAGGCAGGCGCGCCTCGTAAGCGGCTTCGTACAGGGCGACTTCATCACCCTGTATTTCATAAAAAGGCTCTGTGCTAATCAAATACTGATCTTTATCAACGCTCATCTGTTTCTGCTCCTGTGATAATTCACTGCGACACCATACGCTGGCGGCGGTAAAACCTCAGGCTAGTATACCCAGTATCTAATATAAGTGAATTCAAAATTTCTTTTGGCAACTATAAGGATTAAGTTATGGTTGTTATGATGTTGTGAGATGGCGAGCGCGGCTCGATTGAACAAAAACTTAAATCGGTCCGGGAAAGACGCAAGACGCGAAAAAGGCAAATAATAATTAAAACCATAGTCCACAGATAGCGGACTAAAATTTCTGCTTTTTCGTGTGCAGTTATCTCGACTCCTGATGTGTCACAGCGGCAAGCGGATTCGAGCTGTTAAAGCG
>JAQICG010000191.1 GCA_027858635.1 Gammaproteobacteria bacterium
CGGCCATGGCAGGCTAAGCGAAATCATTAAAAGCTGCGCCGAAAATGAACTGAAATATGTTGGAGAATCGTAATGAGTGAGGCCGCTAGCCCTCTGAATTCACCACAAAAATGGCCCGCCTTTGTGGTGGTTGAAGGCCCTATTGGCGTGGGTAAAACCACGCTGGCGAGAAGGCTGTCGCGTTCCTTTGAGAGCGATTTAATGCTGGAAGGCGACTGCGAAAATCCATTCATAGAACGGTTTTATGAAAACCCCAGAGCCGCCGCGCTGCCCACGCAGCTGCATTTTTTATTGCAGCGCGCCCGCCAGCTCAAGGAGATCAATCAGGAAGACATGTTCAGCCCGGTGAGGGTGGCGGATTTCCTTATCGAGAAAGATCGTCTGTTCGCTGAACTGACCCTGGACGCCGACGAGCTGGATCTGTACGAACAGGTGTATGCCACCTTAACGCTGGATGTGCCCACCCCCGATCTGGTGATCTATTTGCAGGCCCCGGTTGAAGTGCTGCTGGAGCGTATTGAGAAGCGCGGACAGGCGCATGAGCAGATGATCGAAGCCGCCTATCTGGAGCGTTTGTGTGATTCCTACGTGCGCTTTTTCTACCAGTATTCCGAAGCCCCGCTGTTGATCGTGAACGCGGCGGACATCGATTTCGCCAATAACCAGAAGGACTATCAGCTGCTGCTGGATCGTATTCTGGCCAATCGCGGCGGGCGCCATTATTTCAACCCCTCAGCCGTGATGATGCAGCCGGAGCTGGAGCAGTTATGAATACAAAATCCGATTCTTCACCACAGAGCAGAGCCAGAACCACCGTGCGCAGTCTGCGCGAGAAAAAACAGGCCGGCGAGAAGATCGTTTGCCTGACCGCTTACGATGCCAGCTTTGCCCGGATTCTCGATCAGGCCGCAGTGGATGTGGTGCTGGTCGGCGATTCGCTGGGCATGGTGGTGCAGGGTCACGAAACCACCCTGCCGGTGACGGTCGAGGAGATGCTCTACCACAGCCAGCTGGTCGGCAGAGGCATGTCTCAGTCTTTGATGATTGTCGATATGCCGTTTCTGAGTTACACCTCGATTGAGTTGGCGCTGGAGAATGCCGGGCTGTTCATGAAAGAGGCCGGTGCGCAGATGGTGAAACTGGAAGGCGGCGCGGATCAGGCGGAAACTGTTTCGGCGCTGGTGCAGCAGGGCATCCCCGTCTGCGCGCATCTGGGATTGCAGCCGCAGAAAGTACACAAGCTGGGCGGCTATCGCGTGCAGGGCCGCGAAGAGCGTGCCGCCGAGATCATGCTGGAAGAGGCGCGCATTCTGGAAGAGGCGGGCGCCGACCTGATGGTGCTGGAATGCGTGCCGGAGAGACTGGCGCAGATCATCACCAAGGCCCTGTCGATTCCCGTTATCGGCATCGGCGCAGGTGCTGCCTGTGACGGTCAGATTCTGGTGTTGTACGACATTCTGGGTCTGAGCATGGGCAAAGTGCCCCGCTTCAGTCACGACTTCCTCGGTCAGGCGGGCAGCATCGAAGGCGCCGTTCGAGCCTATGTCGAAGCGGTCAGGTCAGGCCGGTTCCCCGCGAAAGAGCATGTCTTCAGCTAGCGTTGTGCAAACGCCGATCATCGTACGCACCGTCGCAGAGCTACGCCGGCAGGTCAAAATCTGGAAGCAGGGCGGAGAGCGCATCGCCTTTGTGCCCACCATGGGTAACCTTCACGCCGGCCATCTCAGTCTGATGGCTTCCGTCAACCAGCCGGGGATACGGCGGGTGGTGAGTATTTTTGTGAATCCCATGCAGTTCGGCGATAATGAAGACTTCGGCGAATATCCACGCACCTTTGATGAAGATGTGCGCAAACTGGCCGAAGAAAACATCGATATGGTGTTCGCGCCGAATGTGGCTGAAATCTACCCGCAGGGCACTGGTCACGCAACTGCCGTGGAGGTACCCGGGTTGTCCGGCATTCTGGAAGGTGAAGTCCGGCCCGGTTTTTTCAGGGGCGTCGCCACGG
>JAQICG010000205.1 GCA_027858635.1 Gammaproteobacteria bacterium
TCCGCACGACCGCGTCATCACCGACGGTGACAACATCGTCAAACTTGAAGGTGATATCCAGCACTACTCTTTCGATGACCTGTCCGCGCATCTGCAAACCATCGACAAGTTCACCGAAATCGGCGCGGATGAGATCATCCGAAAAAACAAAAAAGTATCCATCTTCAGCCCGCTGACACACGGCTTCTGGACCTTCATCAAAATCTATTTTCTCAAGCGCGGCTTTCTCGACGGCTTTGCCGGTCTGCTAGTGGCTACGCTCTCTTTCATGCATGTATTCGTCAAGTACAGCAAGGTGATCGTCAAACGCAGGCAAGCCGCATGAATGTGCTGGAACTGTGTCTGTCACCGGGACTCGGCGGCCTCGAACTCTATGCTTTTCGCGCCGCGCAGACCTTAAACGAACAGCACAAGGTCGTCGCCGTAATCAACCCGAGTAGCAAGCTGAAAGACCATTTCGAAAAATATTCTTCGATCAGTCCAGACTACCTGAATTACTCGCACAGCTACCTGCCGCTGATGAATGCGCGGCGACTGGCACGACTCATCGACCATCATCAGATCGATGTCGTGCACATGCACTGGGGCAACGATCTGGCCGTAGCCGCGTTGGCGAAAAAACTTTCCCGGCACAAACCGGCTCTGGTTTACACACGACAGATGAAAATCACCCGCAGCAAGGACGATCTCTATCATCGCTTTCTCTATCGTGAAATGGATCTGATGCTGACCATCACTAAACAGCTCGAGGCCGAAGCCCGAGCCTTCATCAGCCGTTATGCCGAGCGCATCACTACGCTCTATCATGGCGTTGATGCGCCCGAAGCATTTATTGATAACCCGACCCGGAGCGAACGTCGCTCTGAGTTAGGTTTCAGTGATGATGATTTCATTATCGGCCTGATCGGCAGGCTGGAACATAATAAGGGCCAGCACCTGCTGATCGAAGCACTGGCACTGGCGCTGGCCAGCCGCGATAATATCCAGCTGAAGGCGCTGATCGCCGGCCACGAGATGACGCCCGGTTACCGCGACACCTTGCGCCGGCTGGCAGATTCACTGGGCGTCGCCGGCAACATCGTGTTCATGGATTTCGTCAGCGAACCGCAGCAGATGATGCAGCTTTGCGACACCATACTGCTCGCCAGCGATGAAGAGACCTTCGGTCTGGTGCTGCCCGAAGCGATGCGTGCCGGTGTCGCTGTCATCGGCAGCAACCGGGGCGGCGTTCCTGAAATCATCGACCACGAAGACACCGGCCTGCTGTTTGAAAGTTTCGACATCGACAGTCTGTATGCAGCGATAAAACGCCTGTATCTTGAACCTGAGTTTAAACAGCAGCTGGCGACACAGGGCAAACGCAAGGCGGATAAGGTTTTCAATACTGAACAGCATTTCCGCATGCTCGAACAGCATCTAAAAAATATCACTGACAGCGCCAATAACTGATTATTGATTACTTCAGGATGTGGTTAGCCGCTCCTGGAACAGGAAGACTATTGATGAATGATTTTATTATATTTTTTGTTAGCCGCATCATAAAAATATTCGCCAACCTGAGTAAACTGGCGTGTTATGGCTTTCATCTGTTCTTTCCCAATAAACGCTTCACCCT
Organism: Gammaproteobacteria bacterium; assembly: GCA_027858635.1. Lineage (GTDB taxonomy): Bacteria > Pseudomonadota > Gammaproteobacteria > SZUA-229 > SZUA-229 > LH-M37. Next base: position 1,616 of record JAQICG010000205.1, read on the forward strand.
ACCCAGCGAAGCCGGGCCACTGCTAAAAAGCAGTAGACCATCCAACATACCCAGGATTTTATGGCAGACTAATTTCACTAACCGTGTGACGCTGGCTGTTTACCTCAATTATCTATTTAATCGCCTGCTCGCCTATAATTTTGAATACCGCTTCATGATCACCGAAGACCGTGCGGCTTTTATCAAAGCGAACTACCCGGCAGACATCTTTGAAAGCTACACCAGAATTCAGATCGGCGCGGCGCAGGCTGATTTGTGGCGGCTGCTGGTGCTACAGAAATATGGCGGCGTCTACATGGATATCGATGCACATCTGGTCTGGCCGTTAGGCGCAATCATAAATCCGGACTATGGCGAACTTTATCTGCTGATGAAGCGCGGGGAAATCAGCAATTATTTTATCGCCAGCAAGAACGACAATCCTCATCTCGATGAAATGATTCAGATCATCATCACCAACATAAAGGAAAACGTAATCAGAAATGTTTACGATTTAACCGGCCCGGGTGTATTCAATCAGGCGCTTGACGTGAACACGGCCAATACCCGCAGCTATCGTTATCTGTGCAATCAGGGCAACTTCACCAATGAATATTTTCAGTACATCGACAAGCAGGAAGGCAAGTGGACCAAAGCCCAGCAGCAAATCGACATCATCAGGAAATAGGATGTTAACCACCCCTGTCCGGCGATAGAACTAATGCAAAAACTCCTGTCAAAAATTCTGGTTATCCGCAACGACAAACTCGGCGATTTCATGCTGGCCTGGCCGAGCTTTCAGGCGCTCAGGCAGTTATTCCCCGAGGCCCGCATTTATGCACTGGTACCGGCATACACCAGTCCGATGGCGGAGATCTGTCCGTGGATTGATGAAGTCGTTCTGGATGAAAATCAACATGGCCTGTCGGGTCTCATCAAAACCACATCCCGTTTAAAAGCATACAACTTCGACTCTGCGTTATGCCTGCACTCCACGCCCAGTATCGCCCTGGCACTTTTTCTGGCCGGCATTCCGCAACGGTTTGCACCCGCTTCCCGCATCGACCAGATATTCTACAACCACACCCTGACCCAGCTCCGCTCGCGTTCGGAAAAACCCGAGTACGAATACAATACCGAACTGGCCCTGTTTATGGGCCGACACTTCGGCGTAAGTGGCAGCTACAGCCTGAACCCCCCGCTGCTATCTTTTCCTGATGAAGAAGTTGAGCAGATCAAAAACCAGTTTTATGCCCAGCACCGTATCGAACATGACCGAAAACTTATTTTTGTTCATGCAGGTAGCGGCGGATCGGCCACGAATTTATCCATTGAACAATACGCTGATCTGATTCATCTACTCTCGGACAATCCCGCACTATTTTTTGTATTAACCGCGGGCCCGAGTGAAGAAAAACTTAATCAAAAGCTATCACGATTTATCGCTGACTGTGAGCACAGTATTTATCATTCTGACAAAGGCATCGTTGCATTCGCCAAAACATTATCCATCGCCAGCGTATTCATCAGCGGCTCGACTGGTACGCTGCATGTTGCAGGGGCCTTAGACATACCTACCGTAGCCTTCTACCCATCGCGAAAATCAGCTACCGCAGTGCGCTGGCAAACCACCAATAAAAGCAGCCGAAGACTTGGCTTTTCGCCGGAATCCTATAGCGGTGAAAACGACATGGCGACCATCGATATTGCAAACTGCGTCGATAAAATCGCCGCGCTCCTGGAACCGTCATCATGAACCATCCAATCAGCATTATTCTGCCCAATTATAACGGTGCCAGTCTTCTCGAAAAAAACCTGCCTTCGCTGCTAGAAGCTATTGATGGCTTCGAACATGAAATTATCGTCATCGATGACTGCTCCAGTGATAACAGCGTCAGCTTTCTTGAACAGAGCTATCCCGACATTACAGTAATACAGAACGAAGTTAACCTGGGATTCTCCGCTACCTGCAACAAGGGCATACGAGCAGCCCGGCTGGAACTTTTATGTGTAGTCAACACTGATGTCACCTTTACACCCGATTACTTCACTAAAGCCACCAAAGAATTTGACGACGCCTCATTGTTTGCAGTCAAGGGTGATATCATCAACTACAACAGTTCATTCGAAGACGTTATTAATATCGACAGAACAATCCTGCTGTATTACAAACGCGGCTTTCTGCGCTTCGACACAAAGACACCGCTAACTAAAAGAACACTTATATCCGGCGACATCGAACAATTTGTTGGCCTGGGCTGCTGCTTTGTCTGTAGACGTGAACAAATGCTAGAACTCGGTGGCTTTGATGAAATTTACTCACCATTCTACTGGGAAGACGGCGACCTCGGTCTCAGAGCAGTGCAAAAAGGCTTCAATCTTCTTTATTTACCTGAAGCGAAAGTTTTTCATCAAGCCAGCTCAACTATCAGCAATTACCGAAGCCATAGCCAGCGGAGACTGGTATCTAACCGCAACAAATTCTTATTCACCTGGCGGCATCTGGACAAAAAAAGACTGTGGCTATCGCATGCCCCGGTAACATTGCTAAACCTGTTAAGCCGATGGCTGATTCTTGACTGGAAGTACTACGCCTCTTTTTTCTATGCTATAAAAAGCCAACTTCAATTTAACCGGTAACGACCATGACATCAGAAACAAAACGGGTAATTATAAATCTGGGTTGCGGCAATAATAAAAGACCCGAAGAAATCGGCGTAGACATCATAGATGGAC